>JALWZV010000058.1 GCA_027002315.1 Candidatus Roizmanbacteria bacterium
GTTATAAGTTTTATTTTGAGTTTAAAATGATCAAAAAAGATAAAATAAAACCACTTTTCGAGTATGTTTTAATTAAACCTATTGAGTTAGAGTCTACAACTAAAGGAGGTATAGTAATACCTGAGACAGCTAAAGAAAAACCTCAGATTGGAGAAGTAATGGCTGTAGGATCAGGTCACAGAACACCAGATGGAAAAGTTATTCCAATGGTAGTTAAGAAAGGACAGAGAGTTGTTTATAAAAAATGGGGTGGAAATGAGATAAAAGTCGAAGGAGAGGAGTGGCTTTTAGTTGAGGAAAAGGATATAATGGCTATTCTTGAGTAGATAAAATTTATTAAAAGTTTATTTTAAATTAATTATGGCAAAGCAAATTATTTTTTCGGACGATGCAAGAAAAAAACTTGTTGAGGGTGTTAATATTTTAGCAAAGGCAGTTACCACAACATTAGGTCCTCGTGGACGCAATGTTGGCTTGGATAGAAAATGGGGAGCTCCAAATATTATTCACGATGGGGTCTCAGTTGCAAAAGAGATTGAATTAGCTGATCCATTTGAAAACATGGGAGCTCAGCTTGTAAAAGAAGCTGCCTCTAAGACGAATGATGTCGCGGGGGATGGGACCACAACATCAACTCTTTTAACGCAAGCTATTGTAAATGAAGGAATGAAGAATGTTACCGCAGGGGCAAATCCAATGATTTTGAAAAAAGGAATTGAGAAAGCAACAGAGGCAGTAGTAGCCGAGATTAAAAAGATGTCTAAGTCTATAGATATTGATAACTCAGAGGAGGTTGAACAAATTGCCTCAATCTCTGCAGGTAGTGTAGAAATGGGTAAACTTATTGCACAGGCTATATCTAAGGTAGGTAAAGATGGTGTAGTATCTGTGGAGGAAGGAAAGGGCCTAAGTATGGAGATTGAGTATAAAGAAGGTATGGAGTTTGATAAAGGATATGCTTCTGCATATTTTTCCACAGATACAGATAAAATGGTTGCTGAGATAGAAAATCCATACATTCTCATTACGGATAAAAAGATTAGCGCAATCTCAGATCTTTTACCTTTTTTAGAAAAGTTTGTGAAAGTTTCTAAAAACTTAGTTATTATAGCTGAGGATGTAGAAGGAGAAGCTTTAGCTACCTTGGTTGTTAATAAATTAAGAGGCATAATGAACGTTCTTGTCGTTAAAGCTCCAGGGTTTGGAGATAGAAGAAAAGCAATGTTGGAGGATATTGCTATTCTTACAGGGGGAACAGTTGTTTCAGAGGAGATAGGGAGAAAGTTAGAAAATGTTGAGGTTGAAGACTGTGGTCGAGCCGATAAAGTTTGGGCTGATAAAGAAAACTGTAGGATTGTTGGCGGTAAAGGAGATAAAAAAGAGATTAACAAAAGGATAGAGCAACTTAGACGTGAGATTCAAGAATCAACATCTGACTTTGATAAAGAGAAATTACAAGAGAGGTTAGCTAAACTTTCTGGAGGAGTAGCTGTTATAAATGTAGGAGCAGCAACAGAGGTTGAGCTTAAAGAAAAGAAAGAGAGAGTGAATGATGCTGTGTCCGCAACTAAGGCAGCTCTAGAAGAAGGCGTTGTTGCAGGAGGAGGCGTAACCTTATTAAGAGCAAGAAAAGCTTTGAAAGAGTTGGAGAAAACACTGTCTATTGAAGAAGAGAAAATAGGCGTACGTATTGTGTACAAGGCTCTTTCTAAGCCAATAAGAATGCTTGCTACTAATGCAGGTATGGATGCAGGTTGGGTTTTAAGGAAAATAGAGGAGAGTAAGCAAAGTGATTATGGTTTAAATGCTTTGACCTTAAATTTTGGATCGATGTTTAAAGAAGGAATTATAGATCCCGCTAAAGTTGTGAGAAGTGCTATAGAAAACGCTAGTTCTATAGCTACAATGATACTTACAACAGAGGCATTGGTAACTGATATTCCTGAAAAGAAAGAGCCTCCAGCTGGTGGACCTGGTGGAATGCCAGGAGGAATGGGTATGCCGGGTATGTAATCTTAACCTAGAATTTAAAAAAAAGCAGGCTTTTGAAAGCCTGCTTTTTTTTATTTCTTGTCTTTACGTTTATGAATACGTCTCTCTGTTTGAGTAAGATATTTTTTTCTAAGTCTTAGAGTTTTTGGTGTAACCTCCAATAATTCATCTACGCCTATAAGGTCTATAAATTGTTCTAATGTTGGTTTTGTAGCTGGTATTAATGGAATAGAGACACCTTCTCCTACAGAACGATTGTTGGTCAAGTTTTTAGCTTTGCACACATTAACCTCCACATCTTGTTCTCTGTTTGAGATGCCAACAACCATTCCTTCGTAAACTTCCTCTCCTGGAGATATAAAGAGCGTTCCTCTTTGTTGTGCATTAACCAATCCATAGGTTAATGCAATTCCTGGTTTGGTGGCAACTAAGGCGCCATTTCTAACCTTATTTATTGTATTTGATTTTGGTTTGTATCCTAATGAATAAGAACTAAAGGTGGCAGTTCCTTTTGTCTTTGTGAGAAGCGCATTTCTTATTCCCAACAAGTTATTTGTAGATATTTCATAAACTAGTCGAGAGTAGCCAGTCTGATCATTTGTTTTCATATCAAGCATCTTTGCATAACGTTTTCCCATCTCTTCTGAGACAGTTCCAATGAATTTGGTTTCTACATCTATAGTAATCTCTTCAAATGGTTCAGATAAGACCCCGTTTATTGTTTTATAGATAACCTCTGGCCTTGATATCTGCATCTCAAATCCTTCTCTACGCATCGTTTCAATTAATATTGCTAAATGTAGTTCTCCTCTTCCATAAATTATGAAACTTAAATCTCCTGCGCCTTCTTCCACCTTTAGTCCTAGATTTGTCTCTTTCTCTTTAAGAAGTCTTTGCCTAATTTGTCTTGATGTTACAAATTTTCCTTCTTTTCCGGACAAAGGACTGGTATTTGGCCCCATCGTTATCTTTATATTAGGCTCTTCTACCTTAATATCTGGCAAGCTTTTGTTGTAATTTACATCTGTAATAGTTTGACCTATGTTCAATTTAGAAATCCCAGCTATAGCTACAATATCCCCAGACACAACTTTATTTGCCTCAACTCTTTTAAGACCTTTGGTTGTAAATATTTTTTGAGCTTTATATGTACCAATTACTTCGTTGTTATACACAAGAGAGATAGAGTTGCCCTTTTTTAGTATGCCTTGATTAACTTTTCCAATACAAAGTCGACCAATGTATGAGTCGTAATCTAATGTTGAGATAAGCATTTGAAAAGGCTTATCCTGGTTAATACTACCATCTTTAATTTCTTTAATTATTGTTTCGAAAAGTGGTGTCAAATCTCCTTTCATTTCAGAGCTATATTTTTGAGGCAGTTGATAAAAAATTTTCCCATCTTTACCAACTCCATATAGAACTGTGAAGTCTAATGATGTCTCATCTTTTGCTAAGTCTAAAAACAGATTTTCTACTTCTTGCAGTACTTCTTTTGGTCGTGCATCTTTTTTATCAATTTTGTTTATGAGTACAATAATCTTTATACCTGCCTCTATCGATTTTTTAAGAACAAATTTAGTTTGAGGAAGTGGTCCTTCAGCCGCATCGACTAATAGCAATGCTCCGTCGGCCATATTTATTGTTCTTTCAACCTCTCCTCCAAAATCTGCATGTCCTGGAGTGTCAATTACATTTATTTTTGCGTCTTTATAGAAAACAGATGTGTTTTTAGCTAAAATTGTTATTCCTTTTTCTTTTTCTAGATCATTAGAGTCTAAGATTAAGGATTCCTGCATCTCTTTTTGATTGTCACGGAATGTGTGTGTTTGCTTAAGCATAGCATCTACCAGTGTTGTTTTTCCATGATCAACATGAGCAATTATAGCGATATTGTGTATTTTCATAGTTTAAAAAAATCTTTACTCGAGAAAGAGTATTATATCACTTTTGTAATAATTTGTTAGTGTTAGTCTTATCTCACACAAGATGAGCATGAAATAAGGTTTGTTTCTCATACAAACTGAGCATAAAGAGAACGGGTGTCTGGTCTAAAATAGCAATACTATGACAATTACTATGACCGACACCCGTAT
>JALWZV010000059.1 GCA_027002315.1 Candidatus Roizmanbacteria bacterium
CAAATAAAATCTCTAATTACTAATTTCTAATCAATTTTTAATTTCTAATGAACTAATGTTTTAAACATTTAAAATTAATACACTTAACATTTAATAAGAATTTGAAATTTAAAATTATTTTTCTGTTTGAAACATTGGAAATTGAAATTTGCCTGTTTCTTGGAATTTGGTGCTTGGGATTTGGAAATTGTTTACCTGCCCGCAGTGGCTACAGCTTTGCAGGCGGGGGATTTGTTTAGTAATTAGGTTAATTAGAAATTAGAAATTTAATATATTCTTTAATCGTTATTTTTATCATCTTTGTTCTGCATTTTCTGACTTAAACGCTTTCCATAAAATTAACAGTGTAACCAGTGCTCCTATTCCTGCTCCCATCTTTACTCGTCTTTTGTTTCTCTCTTTTTTAGCCGTATGAATAACCTCGTCTGCTCTGTTCTCAGCATCCATTAAACTAAACGCTCCATTTAGAACGCTTCTCATCTTGTCTTTTTTATCATCAGGCAAAACACCTACTAACCTATCTATAAAATCGTTCTTCTTTCCCTCATCTGTTGCCAAACCAAGCACTGCATCACTTATATCTGTCATTCCAACCTCTCCCTCTTTCTCCTCCCCAGAGATAAAGGTGTAAAGCTCACTTATCATCTCCCCCTCCTCAATAGTCCTTACTGCCTCTTGTCTTACAGTGTCCCCTTCTACAACCTCTTTTGTTGCCTCTATTTGTCCTCTCTTATCTCTTGCTCTTCTAATTCTTCTTTCCTTCTCATCATTGCTAATCTTGGAATTATCTCTGATAGAGGCTATTTTTAAATCATATCCCAATGCTCTAATGTAAGGATTCTCTGACTCTGTCATTCTTTCGACAACTTCATCAAAGCTCTGTTCTTTATTTTCCTCTTCCTCTGTCCCTAAAACTTTAGTTATATCTCTTTGGAGCTTCTGCAAATTCTCATCACCCTCTAACATCTCACTTATAATAGAGTACAACTCAGTTTTGCCTTCCTTCGTTAGTATAGAAACTGCCACCTCTGCAACAGCCTCCATAGTCTCACCTCCTGCAATCTCTAACAAAGCTCCTCGTACATCACCATCCTCTTGTAATCCCTCCGTCGCCATTTCTTCTATTTCTCCTCTCTGCACATCTTCATCGCCTCCTTCCGCTTGATTATGACCATCTTCTACCTGTTTCTCCTCCTTTTTTTTCTTTAGATCGTCCTTCTTTGCCTCCACAGCCTTGTACATCAACGCCTTGCGCACAGCTGCCTCCCGCTCTGCCCCGCTTTTATTCTGCCAATCCTCCTCGTCTTTTAACCGATCGGCCAAACTTTTCACTGTCTTATTAAGTTCACCTAAAGCGTCCAAATCAATCGTCACGACACTCTCAACAAACGCCCTACCCACCAATCCTTCCAAAACACTATTGTCAACATCGTCTCCTATAGCCTGCAGGTAATCTGGAGATTCTTCTGCGCCAAGATCACCTGATACATCACTATAAACAGCCTGCCAAGTTTCGTTCCCTTCCTCAATCTTACCTTGTCTGTTCAAGGCCTCAGCTAAGATTGTCTTTCTTACTATAGCCACGTTTGCGTCATGATTATCTTCGGACCACTCATCGGGATTTTTTTCCTCTAACTCTTGAGTTAAGCTCTCAACATTTCTCTCCATCGTCTGTAAAACACCCTCAACATTATCCTCAGCAACCTCTCCCATCAACATAGAATCCATCATTACACCAAAACCCTCTCTACTCTGTTCTTCAGAATAAGCCTCCTCTAGTTCGCTAAATTTGCTCGACGCTTGAGCGATCTCTTCCTGAGTATTTAAGCTTCCTTTTGCTTCTCCCCAATCTTTGTTGCCTTTTGCAAGTACCACAGCTCCCGATTTGCTAAAATCAGGTGTTTTAAAAACCTCTTTTGGTAAAGATACGGCAACCTCTTTCAATGAAATGCTTACTGATTCATCTGCCATAATGATTAATTAAAAATTTTATACTCCAACACCTTTTTAACCACATCCTGAGCTTTGTCATAGTGTCCCTGCTTAACCAAATTAGACACAACGCTTATTGCTTTCTGATTATACCTCTCCTCATATTCACGCATAATCTTAACAACAACAGGAGATAGCTCAGGAAAATCATCGTCTAACTTTACTGCTTGCTTATATAACTCATCTAAGCCCATACCTGGTTTAATTAACTCAAGTGTGTTTTTCGCCATTGCACGAAGATAATCTGGTTTTACGCTTTTCTTACCAGCCAACTCCTTTATTATCTTTAAAACCTCTTTTTCTATGAGCTTTCTAAACTCATCCGCAGATGTAATCATTTTATTCAAATCTCAACTTTTATCTGATATGCTTTCTTAATTCCTCAGCCGCATCAGCTGGATCCACTATATTCGTGGACAAACCAGTTCCCAACTCAAACCCACCTCTGATAATAATACGAGGAATTATTCGCAAATAAAAAGGAGGCTTTGGAGCAATGTAATAGTTGTATGGAAAATCCCAACCAATCACTTTCTTTAACACCGCTACGCTTGACTTAAGAGCATGACCAAGCAACGCTAACTCCTTTGAACTAAAATCAACAAAATCTATCTTTTGCAAAATAGGAGATCCTGTCTCAACAGCCTCACTGTCTTTATGAGCAATCCATACCTCGTAAGGATATTGAGAAAAGTCAGGACAGTACATAACAAAACTATCGTTTTCACTAATTTTGTTCTTAATTGGTTCTAATCCTAAAGCCTCTAAGTTAATTTGTTTTGGCAATAAAATTATCTGAGAGTGCGGATGAGGAATGCTTGAACCAGACCTTTCCCCTTTATTTCTAAACACAATAGGAATACCTTCCTCGCGTAAGGCGCTGATGCGTTTTTGATAAACACTAAATAAATCAACAAAATCATCCTCCGTCATCTTGTCAACCTCTCTTAGATGGTCTGGGTGATGGATTATAACCTCATGGATATCTGTTATCGGATACTTATTTCTAAAAACTCTGACTTTCCATCCAAAACGTTTATCTTTTATTCTCATTACCTCACCCGGAGTCTTGTCTTCATTGCCTATGCAGAAAGGACAATCAGGAGAGATAGTAATTCCATTCTCTTTAGTAAGCCTATATTTCTTTCGCATCTCTTTTGGTTTTTTCGCTCTACCAGTTGCCAGTATAACCCATCGATGATTTCTGCTATCTGGAATGTACTTGGCCATATATCTTATATTAAGCTATAAAATTCAACTTTTTTCAAGTCTAAACATCATTTCTTGAGTAAAGTTTTGTATAATAAATACCTAAGCACCTTGAAAAAGAGAAAACCAAAGTTTGTATCTGGTATCTAGTATTTTGTATTTAGGTACGAGAAAAATGATTAACGAATACAAAAATAAATTTCTAATTTAAAATTTTTAATTTTTATTGAATGTTAAATGTCTAAATTTTCAATGTTTAAAAATTAAAGTCATTCACCTATGAAATACGATTTAGAAGAAAGAACAGCTAGATTTGGAGAAAGCATAATCAATCTTTGTAAACAAACACCAAAAACTAATATAACTATGCCAATCATTAAACAGCTTATTAGATCTGGAACTAGTATTGGTGCTAACTATATGGAGGCTAATGGAGCATCAAGTAAAAAAGATTTCAAAAATAAAATAAGTATTTGTAAGAAAGAAGCTATGGAAACTAAGTATTGGCTAAGAATGTTGTCTCATGCTGAAAACAAAGTTAAGGATAAATGTCGAGAAGTATGGAAAGAGACACAAGAACTAGTTCTTATATTTTCAAAAATTGTTAAGAGTTCTAAATAATCTATTAGACATTAAAAATTAAAGATTGAAAATTGATTACTTGCCCGCCATTTGCCTGAGTCAAAAGCGATGGCAGGCGGGAAAATTTGAAATTAAGAATTAAAAATTAGAAACTATTATTTGTTGCCGGGGTGTTGGAATGTTCAATGAGACTAGCTCTTTTGAACGAAGTGAAAAAAGAGCAAAAGTCAAATTAACCCTCCGAAAGTTTCGAGTT
>JALWZV010000060.1 GCA_027002315.1 Candidatus Roizmanbacteria bacterium
CTTGTGTTTTCTGGTAATGACGCTGCTTATGCTTTGACTGATAAATATGGGATAGATAAATTTGTTGATTTAATGAACAAAAAGGCAAAAGAATTAAAGATGAAAGACACTCATTTTACTAACCCTGCTGGATTTGATAATCCTAATCACTACACTACTCCATTTGATTTATCTATAGCTGCACGAGAGTTGCTAAAAAATAAGTATCTCGCATCAATTGTCTCCATAAAAGAGATAACTGTTTCAGATACAGAGTTTAAACACTTTCATCGACTAACAAATATAAACAGATTGTTAGGAGAGATACAAGGTGTTGGAGGACTAAAAACTGGACACACGGAAAAAGCTGGAGAAAACCTAATTACATTATATAAAAAGCACGGACTAAATTTTTTGATAGTAATACTTAAAAGTAAAGACAGATTCCAAGATACCCGTCAAGCCATAATGTGGATAGATAATAATATCTACGCTGTCGATCCTTATAAGAATTATTTACCTAAATAATCATTACTCACTGCAGGAACATATCCAACAAAGTTGTCTCTACCGACAAAAACATAAACTGGTTGTATATACTTTTGGTAAATATCTGGATCTAGGTAAGCTAAAAACATGTCTTTAATAACTATATCTACCTTGTTTAAAGGTGAAGCCACAACAATCGCATTTCCTTTCCTAAGCTCTTGCCATGCCTGATCTCCAGTTTTCAAAGGATATATTCCGATCTCAGTATTAGATTTTTCAAAAAATTTTATCTGAGCCTTGATGGGAACAAAGGTCTCACTCTTAAATGCAAAAACAACATAATTTTGACTTGTAAAATACTTTGGTGTAACAAATTTATACTCATCAATATTAGGTCTATAAAAATCAACCTCAACAGCATTGGCATCTTCTGGCCTACTAACAACCTCTATATTGTCAGTTAACGGAGAAATACGTAGATAAGTAATTGCTTTTTTTCCTCGTGTTAATTCATCAGGGTATCTGTTCAATAAAGTTAAAAAATCTATACTTTTGTTTTTAATCGTTTCTTCGCCAGGAATATAATCTCCAGTAAACAAATCTTCCCTTCCGTGATATTTTAATTCATAGGTAAAATTAAAGTTTGCTATATCTATCTCAACAATCTTTTTCCCATCATCAAACACAACTGTGTGATTATTCTTGTAGTTAAATTTTTTGGACAGATCTATTCCTTCAAAACCCAATGCCTTAGCCATGTCATAAACCCTTTGCTTAAAACTTAGTCTAGGTCGCGTAGGAGGAATAAGAAAAATCTTTGCTGCTAAAGTTGCAGTAACAGGCTCCCCTTCTATATTATCTAACGTGTACTTAAAATATGTTTTTTCAATTTTATTTTTAATTCTCGGTCTTCCTAATTTACCAAAAGCAATATTATACTGTATCGGAACTGTCTTATTTTGAGTGCTAATATAAATAAAAAGTAACTTAAAAATATAGTAAACAATTATTAATAACAAAACCCCTATAACAGCAAAAGGTGCATTTTTTTTAACTGTGTATGAAAACTCTGTTAGGTTCATTTTGTAATACTAACTATGTTAACAGGTTCCTCCTGAATAAAACTCTTAATATTAAGAACAGTTGTGTTAATTATTCTGTGTAATGCTTCTTTGCTATTAAACGCATTATGAGGCGTAAAAATAACTTTCGGATGGTTAAGTAATACATGATTGTATAAAAGTTTTTGAAGGTTTACTCTTTTTTGAAAAGCGGGTGTGAGTATATCAACCTCCTCGGATAAACTCTCTTCCTCTTCTAATACATCTATACCTATTCCAGATAAGATATTCTTATTCAAGGCATATAAAAGAGATTCTGTTTCTACTAACCCTCCCCTGGCTGTATTTATTAAATAAGAACCTTTTTTGACAAACTGGATGTTTCTCATATTAATAATATGTTTTGTGTTTTGCGTTAAGGGTAAATGAAGTGTAATAATATCTGAGTTCCTTAAAAGCGTTTTTAGATCAACATACTTAAATACTAGCTGCTTAGATAGTTCTTCATCATGAGAATGAGTATAAACTAATACTTTCATCCCAAAACCCTTAGCAATTCTCAGGACATTTTTACCTATTTTTCCTAAACCAACTATTCCTATAGTCTTGCCATACAGATCAGTACCTATTAAAGATAAATGATTAAAATTTAAATTTTTAGCTTGGTTAATGGATTGATAAAGTTTTCTTGTAAGTGTAATGATTAATCCAAAAGTGTGCTCTGCAACAGTATTACTTCCATATTCAGGAACATTGGAAACAGCTATGTTATGTTTTCGACAGTAATCCAAATCTATGTGATTAAAGCCTGTAGATCTTGTCGCTATAAATCTTAAATTCTTGAGTTGTGTTAATATCTTAGGGTTTAATTTGGAATAAATAAACGTAGACACAATCTCTACACCAGAAAACTCAGTAGCATTATCCGCATCTAATTTGTCAGCAATAAGCAAGGCTTTTGGAAATGCTTTTTTTATCGAGTCTTTTTCATACTCTGCCACCTCAAAAAAAACCATTCTCATATATACTATAATATAATTAAAACATCAGAAAAGCAAAATCAAGATTTTATGATAAAATATATATCTTGATGTCAAACTTAACCAGGGGTGCCGGAGTGGACAATCGGAGCAGTCTGTAAAACTGCCGGCCTTGCGCCTACGGAGGTTCGAATCCTCCCCCCTGGACTTTTAATAAATATAGGAAGGATGAGAACCTTAAGGTTCGCTAAACTGCCAGTTTACGAACAAAGTAAGTAAATACTGGCAGTTAGTCCTCCGAGTCGGAGGAAATCCTCCCCCCTGGACCAACCATGAAACCCGGCATTGATTATATAGGAATATCAACCCCCTTCTACTGCCATGATGGTAAGGGCAACTTATTGTTTCAGAAAAGAAGTAAGAACTGCAGAGATGAGATTGGTACATGGGATGTTGGTTCAGGACAACTCGAGTTTTGGTTAACCCCAGAACAAAACGTATTAAAAGAAATAGAAGAAGAGTATGGCTGTGATGCTATCATACAAACACAGTTACCAACTCTCTCAATTATTAGAAATGAAAAGGGTAAAAAAACTCATTGGTTAGCAATCCCATTTGTTGTTTTAGTAGACCCAAAAAAGGTTATAAACAATAATCCTAAAAAAATAGATGAGATAAAATGGTTCAGCTTAAATAAGTTACCTCAACCATTACATAAAGGTTGTGCTTTCACGATTAAAAAACACTGGAGTTTATTGAAAAAATATATAAAATAATACTTCTTATGAAATATCACTCTGTTGTTTATAAAATCATTGATTTATTAAAAAAAGAAGACGTTTGGTTTGAAACTTTTGAACATAAATCTGTTAAAACCAGCGAAGAGGCTGCAAAGGTAAGAAAGGGTTATTCTTTAGCACAAGGATCAAAAGCACTTATATCTAGAGTAAAACTCAAAAAAGGTAAGGGCAAACGCTTCGTTATGATAGTTGTTCCTGGAAATCTAAAATTCGATAGTAAAAAAGTTAGGAAAATACTCGATGCAAAAGATATAACTTTAGCTAGTATAGAGAGTGTTGCAAAAATTACTAATGGAGTTAAAATCGGGGGAATCCCTCCTTTTGGAAATTTATTTAATTTAGAAACAATTGCAGATAAAGGTATTCTTGAACACGAAAAAATTATTTTCAATGCAGGTGATAGAAAATTTTCCATTAGTATGAAAACAAAGGATTACTTAAAAATAGTAAAACCGAGACTGGAACATATTTCGAGATAAAAATTTCTCACATCTAATACAACCTGTTTAAACTTTTAAACAATCTAAAACGAACTTTCTGATACGTAATAACAAAAACACAGTCTTTTCTCATTGAATAATGAGCATGAAATCGGTGCTGGTTAAAAAGCAAAACCAACTTTTTTAAACAACATCAATTTTTGTTCACTTACTATTTTAGCAAACTCTGTATCAGAATGTTTTAT
>JALWZV010000061.1 GCA_027002315.1 Candidatus Roizmanbacteria bacterium
GATATGTTAGATTAAGTAAATACGATAAGAGAGAAGAACTCGGTGAATTATTAAATAAAATTGTGGCGGATGTCCACGATAATAAAAAAGAGATAAAGGCGCTTACTAAATTGGTAGAAGGAGTAGATAATGAATCAAAAACTCATTTTAAAAAGTTAGGCATTGTACATTATAGTGCTTTTAAAAAAGGAATGGAAAACAGTACGGTTTTAGCTATACTTAGAACTGATAACTCAGGGTTTGTGATAAACTTTATACACACTCATGAGGGAATAAGGGTTTACACAAAGACCGTTAAGAACTCGAAAGGAGAGGATTATTCTTTATCTCCTGAGGAAGAAAGGGCGATAAAGAACGCAATTTAGTTATTATTTAAAATAGTGTTTATGGATAAAAAGGCTGTGGTGATAGTAAGCGTGCTTATATTTTTATTCTCGTTTTCCGTCTCTTTTTGGGTATTTTCAAGAGAAACAAGTTCGAACATAGTGGATCCTTTGGCTGGTGATAATAAGAGTAATAAAAATGTTGAGAACACTATTAACCCAGGCGAATCGAAAACAGAGGAGTGTCCTATAAACGGAGAGATGCTCACAAAGACACAAAGGGAAAGATGGGAAAAACGTAGACCATTGGGGATAATGGTCGAGAACCATAAAGAAGCGCGTCCTCAATCAGGCTTAACCTCTGCTGATGTTATTTATGAAGCAGTTGCTGAAGGAGGAATAACAAGATTCCTAACAATTTTTTATTGTAAAGATGCTTCTCATGTAGGCCCGGTGCGTTCAGCAAGGGTTTATTTTTTAGCTTTAGTACGAGGATATGGAGATAAGCCTTTGTATGCTCATGTAGGAGGAGCTAACACAGATGGTCCGGCTGACGCGTTAGGTTTAATAGAGAAGATAGGTTGGTCAAGGTATAACGATTTAAACCAATTTTCTGTGCCATTTCCTTACTTTTGGCGTGATTATGACAGGTTAAAAGGTAGAGCCACAGAACACACTGTGTACACATCCACCTCAAAATTATGGAAATATGCCGCTGAGAAAAGAAATTTAACAAATGTTGACTCTAAAGGAGTCCCTTGGGATAAAGATTTTGAAAAGTGGAGTTTTATGGATGATCCTAAAGTATCAGAGAGAGGAGATATCAACAAAGTGTCATTTGGTTTTTGGAATAACTTTTCAGGAGCATATGATGTAAGTTGGTTATATAATAAAGAAAATAATTCATACAAAAGAATAAATGGAGGCAAACCACATTTAGATAGAAACAATAACAAGCAAATCACCGCAAAGAACGTTATTATTGTTTTCTCTCAACAAAGATCAGCGAATGATGGATATGAAGGAGGACATCTTCTTTATACGTTAACAGGTTATGGAAATGGTTTGGCATTCCAAAATGGAAATGTTACTAAGATAACATGGAAAAAACCAACAGTTAGTTCCAGGATGAAGTTTTATAATACATTAGGGAAAGAGTTAAGTATAGTAAGAGGTCAGGTGTTCGTTGAAATTTTACCTATAGGTAATAAAGTTACATATTAATTATTTAGGATGCTAAAGTATATAATTCCATCCAAAACTAGAAGAAAAATATTAAAACTGTTCTTCCTTAATGAAGATAAAAGCTTTTATCTAAGGCAAGTTGTGAGAAAAATAAAGGAAGAGGTAAACGCTGTTAAAAGAGAGCTAGATATATTGACAAAGGCTAAGTTATTACAGAGAGAAAAGAGGCTTAACAAAGTGTTCTACACATTAAACAAAAGAAATGTTTATTATGAGGATTTTTTAAGAATTTTTGCTAAAGAAGACACTTTGGTACAAGAGATCTATAAATCTAAAGTAAAGTTAGGTAGAGTTAAGTTTGTTGCAATGTCATTTCAATACATCAAGCACAAAGAGATAAGAGATGATGAGATATATATATTGTTTGTTGGTAAAATAGTTGTCCCAGAGGTTGCTAAAATTGTAACAGAGGCGGAAAAAAGTTTTGGTAGAGAGATAAATTACACAGTTATGACAGAGGATGAACTTATTTTTAGAAAAAAGAACAACGATCCATTTTTGTTAAGTTTTCTCAAGAAGCCTAAAATTTTGATAATTGGATTAGAGGAGGAGCTAATGAAATGATGAAGAACATTCTTTATTACATAATAGCTATAGTTGCTTTTTTTATAATCTTAGTAGATTTACCTGAGAATTTTAAAATCTCTTTACCTTTAGGCGGTCAAAAATTGGAATGGACAATAAACCCGCCAACCCTTAACACAAAAATCTTTGGTAAAAAAATTAAGAGGGATTTTAAAACAAAATATGGCTTGGATTTAAAAGGGGGTAGTAGATTAGTTTTTGAGGCAGATACATCTTCTTTAAAATCAGAGGATGTGAATGATGCTATAAAATCTGCTCGAGATATTATGGAGAAAAGGGTTAATTTTTTTGGGGTTTCTGAGTCTAATGTAAAAACGCTAAAAAGTAATGGAAAATATCGTATCGTTGTAGAGTTGCCAGAGGTGACGAATGTTGAGGAAGCGGTTAAAATTATAGGAAAGACTGCACAACTAGAGTTTAGAGAAGAAGGTAGCGCTTCTGCTAAGTTTGCATCTGCTCCAGCGATATTAAAATTAAATAAGAGCACAGGAGTTACAGGAAAAGATGTAAAGAGAGCCTCTATCACATTTAATCCTCAGACGGGAAAACCCGAGGTTGCATTAGAGTTCACTGACAAGGGGGCTAAACTTTTTGCAGATGCAACAAGACGAAATGTTGGTAAGCCTGTGGGTATATTTTTAGATAATATGTTGATATCTGCTCCCACAGTTCAACAAGAGATAACAGGGGGTCATGCTGTTATTACTGGAAGTTTTACTTTAGATGAGGCAAAGAAAATGGTGTTAGAGATTAACAGTGGAGCTTTACCTATATCTGTAAAATTGGTAAAGCAGGAGATTGTTGGCCCCTCTCTTGGTAAAGAGGAGGTTGCAAAGAGTGTTAAGGCGGGTGTGATTGGGCTAAGTGCAGTGATACTTTTTATGATTATGTATTACGGTAGGCTTGGTTTAATTGCATCTTTGGCTTTATTAATATACGGTTTGATATCTTTCGCTATATTTAGACTTATTCCAGTTGTGCTAACTCTTCCAGGTATTGCAGGATTTATTTTGTCAATAGGTATGGCAGTTGACTCTAATATCTTAATCTTTGAAAGAATTAAGGAGGAACAAAGAAAAGGTAGGGACTTTGAGATAGCCAATAAAGTTGGCTTTGGACGTGCGATTGATGCAATTAAAGACGCTAACTTTACAACACTTTTGGTTGCATTTATTCTGTTCAATCCGTTGAATTGGGATTTCTTACCGCAGTTTGGTATGGTTAGAGGATTTGCTTTAACATTAGCAATTGGTGTAGCAACGAGCTTATTTACGGGAGTTTTTATAACTAAGTATTTAATAAGTTTCTTTTATAAGGAGAAAAATGGTTAATTTTATCAAGTATAAGTTAATATATATTATTATCTCAACGTTAGTTTTGGGCTCTGGTTTTTATTCGATGTATAGGTGGGGATTTAGATGGTCTATAGAGTTTACCGGTGGTTCTACTTTAAACTATCAAGTTAAAAATCCATCTCAGTTAAAAATAGACAAAGTTAAGGATGTGTTTAAACAGGAGGGACTAACAGCGGACGTTATGTTTAAAAATAACTTCTTAACTATAACAACTAAGCCATTAAAGGAAGCCGATATTAAAAAACTAACAGCCAAACTTCAAACTCAACAAAAGAAGGTGGGGTTAAAATTGGTTAAATGGGATGTAGTAGGACCTGTTTTAGGAAAAGAAACAATGAAAAAAACCATTGTTGCATCTTTGTTGGCGATAATTGGAATTCTTCTATATATGACATTTGCATTTAAAAATTTCTTTTTTGCTTTATCTGCAGTTCTTGCGATGATTCATGACTTTTTTGTTTTAATAGGAGCGTATAGTATCTTAGGGCATTTTTTCGGTGCACAACTAGACACATTATTTGTTACAGCAGTACTTACAACAATGTCATTTTCTGTTCACGACACAATAGTTGTGTTCGATAAAATTAGAGAGTATCGAGGTATGGGTAAAGAGGAAATAGAGTATTATGCCAACAAGGCACTAACAGAGACCATGGTGCGTTCTGTAAACAACTCAATGACAATAGTCTTCATGCTTTTATCATTGCTGTTGTTAGGAGGGTCGACAATAAGATTTTTCGCAGCAGCTCTTTTGATAGGTACAATTACCGGGACATACTCATCTCCATTTGTGGCCACACCTATCCTTGTGTTTTTAACTAAGAAGTTTTCTAAACACTAAGTCCATTTTTCTTTACATATCTTGTAAGCTCTTTTTTGGTGTTTTTTAATTTTCCTTCAACAACAAGATTGAATATTTTTTTCAATATCTTTCCTACCTTTGGTCCAGGTTTAATTTTTAAAATATTCATAACATCATTTCCGTCTATTTTCAAATCTGTAATACTAAATGGTTTTTTTAATAATTTTTTAACTCTTTTTTTAAATAACTCTGTTCTCCATGATGTGGCTTTTGCTCCAGACCCTATTCTATCTCCTGTTCTTAAATCGATCATATCTTGTAAGTACTCTTTCCCAACGTTGCGAATAAATCTTCTAATTGCCTTATCTGTTTGATTTTCTGAAACAGTAAATTGATGATACTTTACTAATGTTACAAGCTTATCTTTTTGTTTATTAGACAGCCTAAACCGTTGAGCAATCTTTTCTGCTATTTTTGTACTAACTACTTCATGGTTGTAGAAAGTTATGAGTTTAGTTTTCTCATCTTTTTTAAATGTTTGGTATTTACCTAAGTCATGTATTAATGTGGCAAATCGGGTTATAACATCTTGAGAAGGGCAGTACTTGAGACTCATTACTGAGTGAGTGCCAACATCATAAATATGATGTCTGTTTGGGCTTTTTTGAGGAACGGAAAAACATTTATCAAGTTCTGGGAGAATGTATTTTAACAGACCAGTTTCTCTTAGTAACACAACTCCTTTGTCTGGATGTTGAGCAGCAAGTATCTTAAAAAATTCATCTCTGATTCTTTCCCAGGACACATGTTGAATTAAAGAAGCTAATTTTTTAATGGCACGTTTTGTTGTTGTCTCGATTTCAAAGTTTAGCTCTGTTGCAAAGCGGACTGCTCTTATGAGCCTTAAAGCATCCTCTTTAAATCTTTTTTCTGGATCTAATACAGCTCTGATAATCTTATTATTAAAATCATCAATTCCGTGAAATGGGTCAATAAACTTTTCTCCGTCGAAGGCAATAGCATTAATTGTGAAATCTCTTCTTCTTAAATCTTCTTTTAGTGTTTTTGCCCACTCTATCCTTTGCGGATGTCTTTTGTCTACATACAGCCCTTCTTTTCTAAATGGTGTAATCTCAGCAATTATTTGCTTTGATTTTACCTTGATTGGGACACTGACAGTTCCGTAAGTGTTGTGATAAAACGAGTCAGGAAAAAGTTTTTGTATTTCTTCCGGTTTCGCATCTGTTGTAAAGTCCCAATCATTCATATTTAGCAAAGATTTACCTAAGAACAATGATTTTACTGTTCCTCCTACAAGATAGATTTGATAACCGGAATTTTTAAACTTAGAGATAATTTGTTTTATCTTTTTAGGTAGTTTTAACATATATATTTGTATTATAACTTGTTTTATTATTTTTGTTTAATTTTGGTAGAATAATTATCAGTTTTATAAAGCTTTTACAAATCTGGGTATGGTCGAGAGGTATTGAGGAATAAAATTAAACACAGTTTAAAAAAACTTGAGTAATTTAACAAATTTGGGGGATCGTTCAATGGTAGGACAGCGGCCTTTGGAGCCGTTAATCGGGGTTCGAATCCCTGTCCCCCAGCAGATAAATTCATTGAAAAGATGATTAAAAATAATATTATTTACAGTGGTTATCCTGAATGGCGGTTTAATGTTTTGAAGGCAAAAGGAGACTATATCTGGGATAAGACAGGTAAAAGAATGATTGACTTTACGTCAGGCTGGAATGTTACCAACTTAGGGTGGAATAATCCGGAAATATCAGATGCTGTTATCAAACAAATAAAAAAGAGCACTTATGTTCCAATGTGGACAGCTGATGATGTTCAAAACGAGTATGCAAAGTTACTAGTACAATCACTTCCAAAAGAACTAAATGTTATTGGTAAAGCCACAGGTGGGACTGAGGCCAATGAAGAGGCAATAAAAACAGCAAGAGCCTACACAAAAAGAAAGAAAATAGTTGGTTTTAAAAATGCATATCACGGACAATCATTTGGAACATTAGCGATTGGATTTTTACCTAAATACGTTAAATCAATCTCTCCTCTTGTTGATGATTTTATTCAGATAGAATACCCAAAATTATTTGATAATAAAAAAAGTCCCGAAGAAATACTTTATGAGTTCGGCCAAAAATTAGAAAAGATTTTAGTTAAAGAAGATGTTGCTGCTATTGTGACAGAGGCGGGAATTATTACAGGATGGGGATCAACTTATGTTGCCCCTAAAGGATTTTTGACTTTAGTGAGAAAACTTACAAAAAAATATGGAGCATTATTAATTCTTGATGAGGTGGGAACAGGGTTTTCCAGATGTGGAAAGTTGTATGGTATGGAGATTGAGAACGTTGTTCCGGATATTGCTACCTTTGCTAAAGGTTCTTCTAATGGTGTAGCGGCGATTGGAACAATGGTAACTACGACTAAGATTGCTGAGAAAACGCATAGGTTAACTAATCTTATATCAACGTTTGGGTGGACTTCTGTAGCTTGCGCTGCAGCATTAAAAACCTTACAAATTCATCAAAGGGATAAAATTTGGTTAAAGTCTGCTAAAGATGGTAAATACTTAATAGAAACCCTTAGAAAAGAGCTTCTAGATGTAAAACAAGTTGCTGATATTAGAGGAATTGGGATGGAGGTTGGGGTATCTTTTAAAAAAGATAAGATAGTTAATGAAATAGTTCAGAAAGCGGAGGATAATGGTTTGCACATAGTTAGTGATAATGAGAGAAACATTCAATTAATGCCTCCTCTTACCATCAGTAGAGAGAACTTAAATAAGGGGATAGATATTCTTGTTACGGTTATAAAGAGCTTAGTTAAGAAGACATAAAAAGCAATAGTTTTTTGATAAATAATGATTTTTGAAGAGATAAAAGAGAATAGATTACAAGCATCAAGTGTTAAGGAAGTAATGCAAAAACATCATGTTTTATTTGTTCATGGTTTTGCTCTAGGCTTTCATCCTGTCCAAAACTCTCTTTTAAATAAAAATGTATCAGCAGGAGATAAGCTTAGATTAATTTTAAGTATGAATCCAACCTTATCTGCTTCCTCTCTTAAGCCCAACGATAATGGTTTGAACTTATGGTCTCCGTTAGGTGTGGTTTTATCTGATGGAAGTATTAATGCGGCTTTTTCTAATGATGGAGCGACAAAGGCAGAGAGTTTAACAACAAGAGCTTCAGCTTCTCAGCCAGTTCCAATTGAAGATGCCATTCTAAGAAGAGGGGTTGGTTATGGAATAACGGGAGCTCAGTATAATGAGTTTTCAATTTCTAATCCGAAAGTTGGAGCCTTATATATCTCTGTTGATTATCAGAACAAAGAAAGATTAAGGAAACTAGTTTCTGACATATCTGATTTGGTTGCTGTATCCGAACAGCTGAAAATTCCTATTTTTATTATATATGAAGGAAGGTTATATAGAAAAAAAGAAGGAGATATTGCTTTTTCCGATATTCAATCTTTGCTTAATCTGAGTTTAGTTGATGAGGAGTTAAACAGTAATAATTGGAGTGAGATTCAAATAAATGAAGTTGTAAATCTCTCAACAAGTTTACCTTCTAGACGTAGAGAGGAAATAGCAGAGGATCTTTTAGGAAAACATATTTTTAACCTACAGCAGTTGGAAAAGAAACTCCCCTTTATTAACTATGTAATGGCATACAATCAAGGAAGAGAGACAGCTTTTGTGTTGATGGCGGGTCAGTCTAGATTTGAGGAATGGGTACTAAAACAACCCAGATTTAATAAAATTAATATTCAAGATGAATTTTTACAACAAGTTTTACCAGATAGTGATAATTTAAGACTAATAGGGCGGTTTTTTATTGGCGACATGGAAAATACATATATATATGTCGAAGGAGTAGTGTATAGATTTTCTGTTAATCATGCGGACGGTAGTATGTATCTTGATGAATTAAGAGTACAAGATTACACCAGAGGAGGTATTAATGTTGGCTTTGCAAAAGATAAAATAACACAAGGTATTTCAAGCGTGAGTGAATACATTTCTGCAGTCAAGCAGAGAATTGATGATGTAAGAAACAGTGATATGCTTACAGAAACAAAAGAAGACCTAATTAAGCGCTTGAAGTTTTACTTGTACGGAATGATTGAACAAACAAGGTTATGTGATTATCTTCTCCAAGATATTGATCTCGAAGATTTGGGCGAGTTGCAAGCATTATTGGGAAAAAGAATGAAAGATGATGGATCTATACAGTTAGATGAGAAATCTTTATTGTAATTTATTTTTACTGCGATTGGTTAATATTAACAATTTTTGACAATAGAAATCATTTATAATTAAACTATGTACAGAAAAAGAAAGAGGAATGTTTATGTTCCAGGATCGAAGATTCCGTTTAGAATATCACGTTCTAAGATGAACTTGTTTTTAGAATGCCCCCGCTGTTTTTATTTAGATAGGAGGTTGGGACTAGGTAGGCCAAGTATGCCGAGTTGGCCTTTGGGGTCAGCTGTTGATCATTTACTTAAAAATGAGTTTGATATTTTAAGAAAACGAGGAGAGAGGCATTCCTTGATGAAGAAGTATGGAATAGATGCGATTCCTTTTCAGCACAAGGATCTTACTAAGTGGCGAGACGATATGAGAGCGTATGAAGGCATATGTGTTTTACACAAAGAAACAAATTTAGAAATCTGTGGAATAGTTGATGATGTGTGGATAAACTCTAAGGGCGAGCTTCACATCGTCGATTACAAATCAACGAGTACATCGAAGCCAATAACCCTTGATGATGAGTATAAGCAAGGGTATAAAAAGCAAGTTGAGTGGTATCAGTGGATTTTTAAACAAAAAGGTTTTAAGGTCTCAGATATAGCTTACTTTGTTTATGCAAACGGTTTAAAAGGCGATAAGGTATTTGATGGAAGGTTAGAGTTTTCACTTGAGATTATAAAACACAAAGGTGACACGAGATGGGTGGAACCGATAATCTTTGATATGAAAAAGTGTTTGGACTCAGATGTGATTCCTGATCCAAGTCCAGATTGTGAGTTTTGCAAGTACAGAGAATTGATTAAACACGAAGAAACTTATCCCCATTTATTGTAGCAAGAGAACACTTGAAAAATTCTACTCTTTTACGTATTATTTCTCTATAATGACGTTTCTTGATAATCTTAAAAATACATTATGGGCTAAGATAAAGTTTAGAGTTAGCATGAAGCTTTTTACTGTTGCAGGAATATTTTGTTTATTACTTTTCGCTGTGTTTGTATTTATTTTTTTGTTTAATAAGAAAAGATTTTATATCCATACTCGAGCTAGCAATATGACTACTGAAGATTTCTCCATGATTGTTGATGTTGTTGATTACGCCCAGAAAAGCATTCCTGTTAATACTGTAGTCACTTTAAAGTTTGAATTAACTAATAAAAAGCCTCTTTTTGCAGGAGATGAGTACTGTATAGAGTTTCCCATAAATAGAAAAGGAGTATATGATCAAGAAAGGAATGTTTTGTGGGATCAATTACATATTGCTCCAGATACTAAAGAAGATTCTTTAAAATCTAGAGGGGCTATCAAACTGGTAAATTTTCCTCAATCTACAAGTTGGAAAGAGCATCTTGCTTCGAATGGATTGGTAACTTTGGGTTACTGTATAGAGTTGAAAGCGGGGGCTTTGAATTCAAATAGTACGATAGTTATTAGCTATACAGGTAAATCTCAAAGATTGATACGACCTTTGCGTTTTAGAGCAAGAGCTAAATCAATGGATGGTAAAAGTGTGATCTTTAAAGCAGATAACGTTCTTACTTTTACACCTTCAAAACTTTATTCTTTTAATGTCAAACTTCCTTTTGACACTAAAAAGGGAAAACCCATTAGTCTTAAGATAGCTGCGTTGGATGAATTTGGAAATAGAAAAATTGATTATGTTGGGACGGTTCATTTAGCCTCTTCTAAACTAATTGAAAATCTGCCATCTACGATAACCTTTACAAAGAATAATCAAGGCTACATTGAAATTAGTAATCTGAAAATTAATTCTGTAGGTTTTGTTAGGATTAAAGTCACGGATATTGTTAAAAATATAAGTGACTTTAGTAATTTTACCAACGTTCAAGTGAACCCTAAATATTATCGTCTAGTTGGAGACACTCATTTTCATACAGGTTATGGTCTTCCAGAACCATTTTTAAAAGTTTCAGGAGACCACATAGGTAACTACGCTTATGGAGATGAGCTTTATGGAGATTATGCATATGATTACGCTGAACACAGCAGTCTCCTTGATTTTGTAGTTCACTCTGAACATGTGAGCAATGGAAAGGTCAGTGGTGGTTTTGTTGTTTCTGATCCACAACACCCCGAGTATAAGTTTGGATATAGTCAAATATTAAACAATCAGTTAGCAGATAAGTATTATAAATCAAATAAGTTTACAACTTTTTATGGTTACGAATGGGGAGGCAATTGGCATCATCCAGGAGGTGGTCATCATATAATTATAACGTATAATAATGTTACGAGCATTTTTAAGGCTTCAGATAGTAATATAAAAGAGGCATGTACAATTGACAATCAAGGGGTAACAAGACCATGTTTTACTCGTATTAAACAGTGTAATGTTTCGAATCAGTGTGCTAATACAAGACCTAAATTAATAAACTTTTTAGAGCAAGAACATGCGGAATTTATAGCAATACCACATTCTATGTACGGTTTTGAGTATGATAATCACCACAAACATGTAATTTCTCATGATCCTGATAGTTTACAAGATTATGAGTCTCATGCAATGTTTGATAATTATAATTCTTTTCGTGTTCCCATAGGAGAGATTTATTCATATCATAATGATAGAGATTATAGAGGTAACGTCAGTAATGCTTTTGGTAATGAAGTTGCTTTTTATCAGTATGGTTGGCACTTGGGTCACAAAATAGGCGTTATTGGTAGCAGTGATAATCATTATGGAACACCAGGTATGAATAATTTTTCCAATCATATTGAGGAAGATGGAGGATTGGCAGTTGTTTTGTCTTCACAGTCTGTTAATAATAGGGAGAGTGTTTGGGCTGCTATGGGAGCAAGACATACTTATGGAACATCTGGTTCAAAAATATATCTCGATTTTTCTGCTAATGATTATCCAATGGGTAGTTATTTTCGTACAAATCAACCACCGAAATTTCATATAAAAGTTGGCGCGACGGAAAAGATAGAAAGAGTACAAATTTTCAAGATTGATAAATTTACAAAATTAGAAGATTCTCAATGGGACTCATTTATTAATAAACTCGATGATTTTAGCAACTCTCGTAATGATACATATAATGACAGTAACCCTTTCAAGGGTGAAAGCGATACTTATGTTGTTGACGGTATAGAAGAACATGCAGATTCTTTTAATCACTCACCTTTAGATCAAGGCACTGGTGAAGATGATGAAGATGATGACTCACAAATCTTATACGATTACCGTAAAGATTTTGTTTCTCTTATTAAAGATTTTTCTCCCAACAATGCGAGTATAAATTTTAGCAATGATGGTTTGATTTTTGAGACAGAATTTATTGATAACAACTTTTCTAAAAGTAGCATGTACTATGTACGGATTGTGCAGAAAGTCAATCATCATTTAAAAAATGGCAAAGGATATGAAGCAGCATGGTCTAGTCCTATTTGGATTGATTATGGTATAAATTCTGCTCCCAATAGAGAGCCATACTTTAATCATGATCAGTGGGATATACCAGGAAGCACAGTTGTTAATAATAAGTATCAGTTAGTTATGAAAGATTGGGATGGAGTTTTCTCTGTTCCAGGCGGACTTGATGAATTACAGATGGTTATAAGTGATAAAATTCCTACGGATACGAACGCAAACCATTTGGTGGTTTTATTGCGTTACGGAATGGAAAGAGCAAGTTTCAGATTTGATGCCAAGACGTTAAATTTAAAGTTTATTGCCCAAGGGAAAAATAATCCTATCAGATTTGTGTTGGATGACAGATTAATAGAAAATGATGAAAAGAAAATCAATATTCCTATACTGAAACATGGTAATAAGGTAGGAATGGCGAGTTTCAAGAGGACGGGTATGGAATTCTTTAGAATTGACGCAATGCCTAATTTAGGAGGTGTTTTTGAAACATTAGTTGCGAATTTTAATATTAATATTCCTAAATCTGTTGTAGGTGATAATATTAACAAATACAAATTATATGTTAGATTAAAAGATCGCTTTGGATCTTACACTCACTGGGGGTATTTGAAGTTACGCTTTTATTCTGTAGTTACACCGACCACTACTCCTACTCCTACTTCTGTGCCTATTTTTACACCAACTCCAACACTTACTAATACACCAACTCCAACTTCTATTTCTGTACCAACACCTACGTTGGAGCCAACGCCTACTCTTACACCTACACAAACACCGATTTCTACACCTACATTTCCTGTAAGACCGACATTTGAGTTTTAATATTTTGTATTTTTTTATCAAAAAATATTTCCCTTGACATTATTTAGCAGAGTTGATATTATTTTGCTAATAAGTAAGCAGCAAGAATTTTTAATATATAAATATATGATAGAAAGTGATTTAACACAAAGACAAATAGATATATTG
>JALWZV010000062.1 GCA_027002315.1 Candidatus Roizmanbacteria bacterium
TAGTAATAGATTGATATAAACGAGGATTTATTATATAATATCCTGTTTCAAAATTAAAATTTTAGTTTCAGATTGTAAAATCTGACCTCAAAACGGGGTCTTTTTTTAATTAAGTAAAATAAAAAAATAAATATGTTTGGATTTTTTCTCGGAGAAAAAAAAGGTTGTGATCGTGTTTTTACTGACAAAGGCTTGTCTATTCCTGTGACAAGGATAATAGCAGATGAGTGTTACTTAGTTGATATTCAAACTGATAAGGATAAAAAACCATTAAGTATTAAATTAGCTTTTAAAGAGGTAAGGAGAATAAAAAAACCAGTTAAAGGTGAGTTAAAAAAACAAGGAATAGAAAAAAATCTTAGATATATTAGAGAGTTTAGAATCAAGAACTCTAATTTTAAGATGGAAGTTGTTGAGGGTAAAAAACAACTTCTTATCAACGATCAACAAATTAAAGTGGGAGAAAAATTATCTCCCACAATTTTTTTTAAGCTAGGAGACAAGGTAGATGTTTCAGGTGTTTCAAAAGGTAAGGGTTTTCAAGGAGCAATAAAGAGACATGGTTTTGCCTGTGGACCTAGAACTCATGGACAATCTGATAGACGAAGAGCTCCAGGATCATTGGGAGAAACTACCACACCGGGAAGAGTTTACAAAGGTAAGAGAATGGCAGGAAGAATGGGAAATGATAGAGTAACAATAAAAGGATTAGAGGTAATTAATATTGATGATAAAGAGATTACTGTTAAAGGATTAATTCCTGGACATAAAGGAAATATTGTGGAGATTAAATTAGTTGATAGTCGTGTTAAATAAATGAAAAAAGCAGAAAAAATAGTCAAAAAAACAAAAAAAAGTAATTCAGCGTTATCTGTCTTTAATCTTAAAGGTAAATCAACATCAGAGATTAATGTACCTTTATGGTTAAAAAAAATAAAGCCAAACATGAAGTTGATAGCACAGTATGTAAGAGTATATCAAGGTAATCAAAGACAAGGCACTGTTTCAACAAAGACAAGAGGTGAGGTGAAGGGTTCTACACGTAAAATATACAGACAGAAAGGTACAGGTGGAGCTAGACATGGTAGCAGGAAAGCTCCTATTTTTGTAGGAGGAGGATTAGTTGGAGGACCAAAGCCAAAAGAATATAAATATTCATTAAACAAGAAACAAAGAAACAAAGTTTTTAGTTATGCTTTTGCTGTAGCTGTTAAGAACAACATTGTTAATTTAATTAGTTCGAGTGTTGTTGACAAGATACCTCCAAAAACAAAGGAAGCTGGTAAGTTTCTACAAAGTATGGGCTACGAAAAGAATGAAAGAGTTTTGTTTATTTTAGAAGTGATTACAGATAATTTTAAGAGAGCGTTTAGAAATATTCCAATGGTAAGTTATAAGGATGTTAAGAGTTTAAGTGCGTATGATTTATTATCTTTTAGTCGTATTTTTATAACAGAGAAAGCGTTTGAGATGATTTTAAGTTCTATTAAAGACCATGAAAATAAATGAGATTATTTTAAGACCAATACTAACAGAGAAGGCTGTAAATTTAGCCAAGGAATCTGTTTATACATTTGAGGTTAATTTAAAATCAAACAAACACCAAATTAAACGCGCAGTTGAGGAGTTGTTCTCTGTTGAGGTTGGAGAAATAAACACAACTATTAGGAAAGGTAAGGTAAGAAAGGTTGGAAACAAGAGGCAAGAAAAGAAAGGAAGCGATAGTAAGGTTGCGTATGTTAAGGTTCTCAAAGGAGATATAAGTTTATTCCCAAAAACTTAATTAGAAAATGAAAAAGAAATTAATGAAAAATTCAAGGTCGCTCTTAAAGATTTTACCTAAGAAATCAGGAAGAGATAATAAGGGTCATATCTCTATTAGACATAGAGGAGGTAGGCAGAAAAGGTACTATAGAGTTATAGACTTTAAAAGAGATAAAATTGGAACAGCGAAAGTTCTTTCGATAGAGTATGATCCAAATAGAAATTGTAATATTTCTTTAGTGGAGTATGAAGATGGTGAACAGAGATATATTTTACACCCTGAGGGTTTGAAAATATCAAACACAATAAAAACAGGAGAGAGCGTTCCAATAAAAGTAGGAAACGCCTTGCCTTTAAAAAATATTCCAGTAGGAATAGAGATTCATAACGTTGAAATACATCCTGGACAAGGAGCTAAGATGATAAGGGGAGCTGGGTTATATGGTGTAGTTTTAGCTAAGGAGGATAAATATGTTCATGTTAAGTTACCATCAAAGGAAATAAGAAGATTTAATAAAGAGAGTATGGCTGTGATTGGACGAGTTGATAACGCTTCTCATAAATATGAAGAAATAGGAAAGGCTGGTAGGAAAAGATTGATGGGAATACGCCCAACTGTTCGTGGAACAGCTCAAAATCCAAGAAGTCATCCTCATGGAGGAGGAGAAGGAAGAAGTGGAGAAGGAATGATTCCTAAAACACCATGGGGTAAGATTGCACGAGGTAAAAAAACAAGAAGACCAAGTAAGTGGAGTGATAAATTAATTGTTAAATCAAGAAAATAATTACATGATAGGAAAAGCAAAATTAAAAAATGTACCAATTACTCCTAAGAAAATGAGGATGATAGTGAATGATGTCAAAAAACTATCACCCCAGGAGGCCTTAATTAAACTAAGGTTTAATTCACGTAGAAGCTCTTCTATTCTTCTTGGTGTAATTAAGTCTGCTCTGAATAATTTACAAAAAATTCAATCTATTAATCCAGATAAGGTTGTGTTAAAATTTAAAACCTTAAAAGTTGACGAAGGAAGAAAAGTTAAAAGATGGAGGGCGGGTTCTAGAGGAACGCCTAAGATGTTTGTTAGGAGGTACTCTCATATTAACGTAGAGATAGAACTTGTTACAAAAGAGAATGGTAAAAATATAGAAACTAAAAAAAGTGTAGATAAAAATAAGAAGGATAAGAATAACGACAACAAGCTTAAAAAGGTAGTTAATAAATCTGTTAAAAAAGTTACCAAAAAAGAAAAAGATGGGTCAAAAAGTTAATCCTATAGGTTTACGCCTAGGAATTACTCATAATTGGAAATCTCGTTGGTTTTTCTCTGATGATGATGCTTATAAAAAAAATCTAATCTCTGATATAAAGATCAGAGATGGGATTATGAAGAAGTTTAGTTTTGCTTCTGTTACTAGTGTAGAGATAGAAAGAGCTATAAATAAGGTTGTTTTGATAATATATGCTGTCAAGCCAGGAATGATTATAGGACGCGGTGGAAAGGGATTAGAGGAGGTCAAAAAATTTGTTGAGAAAGAACTAAACATAGATAGTAAAAAAGATAAAAAGTTTAAACTGGATATAAAGATAGAACCGGTTAAAAAACCGTATCTTAATGCATTTTATGTTGCTAAAACAATTAGTGATAAAATAACTAGGAATTTTCCACACAGGCGGGTTGTACATAAAGCAATGGATAGAGTAATGGAGTATGGAGCTAAGGGTGTGAAAATTCAACTAAGTGGTAGAATAGCAGGTACGGAAATAGGTCGAACAGAGAAGTATTTTTTAGGAACAATACCCGCCTCAACAATAAGGGAGCATATAGATTACGCATCAGTGCCAGCTTTAACTAAATCTGGATATGTAGGTATAAAAGTTTGGATAGCATTATAATCATGTTAGCTCCTAAGAAACAAAAGCATAGAAAACAGTTTAGGGGTGTGTATAGGAGAATAGCTATAAAAGGCGATAAAGTTAATTTTGGAGATTATGCTCTAAAATCATTGGATAAAGGGTGGATAAAAGATAGGGAGATAGAGTCAGCTAGGATTGTGTTAGCAAGAGCTACACGTAAGGTTGGTAAATTTTGGATAAGAATATTTCCTGATAAACCCTATACTAAGAAACCACCTGAAGTAACAATGGGAGCTGGAAAAGGAGATGTGGCGTATTTTGTTGCATCAGTCGTTCCAGGTAGGGTTTTGTTTGAGTTAAAAGGAGTGTCAGAAGAAGATGCAAGGAAAATATTTAAGACGGTAAGTTTTAAGCTATCTATTAAGACAAAGTTTGTTAAGAAAATATCATGAAAAGAGTAAATATAAAGGATATTAGGTTAAAATCCTTGAAAGAGTTGAGTGTAGAGATAGATAAGGTAAGGAAAGAGTTAAGCAAACTGAGACTGGAACAAGTTTCTAATCCAGCTAAAGATACAAATTTGCTGAAAAAGAAACGTAAATACCTAGCTCAGTTACTAACAGTTTTGAAGGAAAAGAGTTAACAATTTTTTTAGGAATATGTCAAGAAAAGTATTACAAGGAATAGTTGTGTCAAATAAAATGGCAAAGACGGTTGTGGTAAGTGTGGAGCAAAAGTTTAGACACCCATTATATAAGAAGGTTATCAAAAAAAATAAGAAATACAAAGCAGATACCGGTGAGTTGAAATTAAGTTTGGGTGATTTTGTAAAGATAGAAGAAACAAGACCTATATCTAAGGATAAGCATTTTAGAGTTATTAATATTATTGAGAAAAAATAACAAATTATGTTGCAACTAAGATCAATTTTACGTGTGGCCGATAACACAGGTGCAAAGAAAGTAATGTTAATAGGTATCCCTAAGAGGGGAAATAAAAAAACAGCAGGTGTGGGTGATATTATAACCTGTGTTGTTAAAGAAGCTGATCCTCACAGTCAAGTTAAAAAGAGTGAGGTGGTAACAGCTGTTATTGTGAGAACAAAGAAAGAGAAAAGAAGACAAGATGGAAGTTATATTAGGTTTAGTGACAACGCTTGTGTTTTAATTCAGGGCGTTGAGAATAAGGAACCAAAAGGAACACGTGTGTTTGGACCTATTGCTAAGGAAATCAAAGATAATGGTTTTTCTAAGATTGCAAGTTTAGCGTCAGAGATATATTAAAACTATGAAAATTAAAAAGGGAGATAAAATTGAGGTTATTGCCGGTAAGGATAAAGGAAGAACTGGAAAGGTAGAAAAGGTGTATAGAAAGCAAAATAAGGTTTTGATTTTGAATATAAACATCTATAGAAAGCATGTCAAGAAAAGTGAACAATTTCCTCAAGGAGGAATGGTTGAGGTTCCAAGACCAATTGATGTCTCAAAGATTATGTTGATTTGTCCGAGTTGTAAAAGTAAGACACGTGTTGCTTTTGAGGTGCGAAAGGGAAAAAAAGTTAGGATTTGTAAAAAATGTAAGGCTGTTATTTAGTAATTATTTTAATGTATGAATTTTAGAGATTATATAAACAATGAGGTTCAAAAGAAGCTTTTGAAAGAATTAAAGATTAGTAATCCAATGGCTGTTCCTCGTATTGTTAAGATTATAATTAATGTAGGCGTTGGTGAGGCAGTTAAAAACAAAAAAGTTTTGGAAGATGTTCAAAAGGAAATATCTTTAATAGCAGGTCAAAAGCCTGTTTTAACTCATGCAAGAAAATCTGTGTCCGCTTTTAAAGTTAGGGCCGGGATGCCAATTGGAGTAAAAACAACACTGAGAGGGAAAAAAATGTATCATTTTTTAGAAAAGCTTGTTAAAATAGTTATTCCAAGAATAAAGGATTTTAGAGGTATTAGAGAAAAGAGTGTTGACCAAGCTGGAAATTTAAACCTTGGATTTTCGGAACAAACGATATTTCCAGAGGTTGACTTTGATGTTATCTCTAAAATAAGGGGACTTGAGGTTACTATTGTAACTACAGCTAAGAATAAAAAAGAAGGTAGGCTTTTATTTGAAGCTTTAGGGATACCATTTAAAAATAAAAAATAATTATGGCGAAAAAATCAAATATAGAACAATCAAAGAGAAAACCGAAATACAAAACAAGACGTGTTAATAGATGTTCTGTGTGTGGTAGATCTCGTGGTTATATGAGAAAATTCGGTTTATGTAGAATTTGTTTTAGAGAAAGAGCATTAAAGGGTGAGATACCTGGAGTTAAAAAAATATCGTGGTAAGTTTTTAATTTATTATGTCACGTTCACTTAAAAAAGGTCCATATGTTGATGAAAAGTTGCTGAAGAAAATTTCTAAGCAAAAGCAAACTGGTGATAGGTCGCCGATTAAAACCTGGGCGAGGGAATCTCAGATAGCTCCGGATTTTGTTGGCCATAAAATAGCCATTCACAATGGGAGGAAGTTTATTGAGATTCTAATTAGCGAGAGTATGGTCGGTCATAGATTAGGAGAGTTTGCTTTTACAAGAACCTTTAGAGGCCATGGAAGAGTAACAAAGAGAGTTATAGAGAAAACATAATTTATAAATTATAAAGAAAGTAAAAGATATGGTGTTAATAACAAATCCAGTTAATGATTTAATAATTAGGATAAAGAACGCTTATATGTCTAAAGCAGATTATTTAAACGTTCCTTATTCTGTGTTTAAAGAAAAGATTGCAAAGAAATTACAGGAGATAGGTTTTATTAAGTCTGTAGTTGTTGAAGGTGATACAAAAAAAACCTTAAGAATAGAGTTATTATATGTAAATAACAAACCAGCGTTAACTGATGTGAAGATATTTTCTAAACCAGGCAGAAGATGGTATGTAGGACACAATGAGATTAAAAAAGTGTTAGGAGGATTAGGGTATTCTTTATTATCTACACCTAAAGGTTTATTAACAGGAAGAGAGGCAAAAAAACAAAAAATTGGTGGAGAGTTATTATTTTATGTTTGGTAATTTATGTCTAAGATTGGAGAAAGAGAGATAAAAATTGAGGAAGGGGTTACTGTTACAGTTACTGATAACAGAAGTAGAGGATTAGGTACAGATGTGGTGATATCTGGAAAGGAAGGCTCTATGAGTATAAATATCCCTAATCAATTAAGAGTAATAATCGAGAACAAGATCATAAAAGTTAAGAGAAATAGCGAGGATAAGAAGATTAGAGCGATGCACGGTTTATTTAGAACTTTAATAAACAATGGAATAGTAGGCGTTAATAAACTGTGGGAAAAAGAGTTAGAGGTTGTCGGAACTGGATATAATGTGAAAAAACAAGGAGAAGATATAGTACTTAAGGTAGGGTATTCACATCTAGTGACCTTTAAAAAACCAGATGGAGTTAGTTTTGATGTTAAAGGAAATAATAAAATTATTGTAAAAGGCGTAGATAAACAATTAGTAGGTGAGGTTGCATCTAAGATTCGTTCTATCAAGAAACCAGATAGTTACAAAGGAAAAGGTCTTAGATATAAAGGTGAGCGAATAAAGTTAAAGCCGGGTAAAAAGGCTAAAGTTGCAGGATAAGCTTATGAAAAATATAAACAGAAATAGAAAATTAAGAAGAAAAAGAAGGGTGAGTTTTAATATTAAAGGAACATTATCATATCCACGAGTCTCTATTTTTCGTTCATCTCAGCACATATACGCTCAGGCGATTGATGATGAAAAAAGAAAAACAATAGCATCGTTCTCGACTTTAAACTTAAAAAAAAGCGAGGTCAAAGGAAAGACAAAAACAGAGAAAGCGCATTTGGTCGGTCAAAAATTAGGCGAGATTTTACTTAAAAAAAAGATTAAAAAAGCTAAATTTGATAGAAGCATTTATCCTTATAAAGGTAGAGTAAAAGCTTTAGCAGATGGATTAAGGAGTTTAAAGAAAATAAAGATTTAAAAATTTGAATAAAGAATATGAAACAAAAAAATGATAAAAATAAAGTAAAGGAAAATAAAGATGGCATAGAGGAAAAGGTTTTGTTAATAAGACGTGTTTCTAAGAAAACCTCTGGAGGAAATTATGTCACCTTCTCTGCGTTAGTTGCTGTGGGAGATGGATTGGGTAAAGTCGGTGTGGGTATAGGTAGAGGTTTAGAGGTTCCATTAGCTATTAAAAAAGCTATTACAAGAGCAAGAAAGAGAATGATTGATGTTCCACTATACAACAACACATTACCTCATGAGATCTTTATAAAAGAAAAGGCAGCTAGGATTTTATTGAAACCCGCTCCTGAAGGTACTGGTTTGAAAATAGGAAGTGTTGTAAGAGTAATATTAGAGTTAGCTGGTGTTAAAGATGCATCTGGAAAAATAATTGGATCAAGAAACAAAATAATAAATGCCTATGCAACTATAACTGCGTTACAAAGTTTAAAACGAAGAGAAAAATGAACATTTTATCTAAGCTACCAAAAATAGTTGGGAAAAAAAGTAAAAGAAAAGGAAGAGGTCTTTCAAGTAGACGTGGTGCTAAATCAGGAAGAGGAACAACAAGACATCAAAAGGCAAGAACAAAAATACCTTTGCATTTTGAGGGAGGGCAAGGAAGAATGGTTAAAAAGTACCCTCTTTTAAGAGGAAAAGGAAGAAATAAACCAGTTACACCAAAACCTGAGATAGTAAAGCTATCTGATTTAGAGGTCTTTAAAAATGGAGAGGTAGTTAACATAGATAAACTAGTAGAACATAAAATTGTCGATGTTCGTGCTTACAAAGTTGGGGTGAAATTATTAGCAAGTGGAGAGTTAAAGAAAAAGTTAACGATATCCATTCCTGCTAGTAAAAATGCTAAAAGAGTAATTGAAAGTTTAGGAGGAACAGCTCAATAGAATGAAAGAAATAAGAGAAAAGTTAGAACTTGTTTATAAAGATAAAGCCCTCCGTAGAAAGATTCTTTTTATATTTTTTATACTTTTTTTATTTAGACTTTTTGTTTTTATTCCGGTTCCAGTAGTTGATCTTTTAAAGCTTAAAGCTCTTTTTACAGGAAGCCAGTTTTTATCTCTTTTGGATATTTTTTCCGGAGGAACATTGATTAATTTTTCTGTAATGGCTCTTGGGCTTAATCCTTACATCAATGCCTCTATTATAATGCAGCTTTTAACAACAGTTGTTCCTCAGTTTGAAGAATTGTCCAAAGAGGGTGAGTATGGAAGGTTTAAGATAAATCAGTACACAAGGTTTTTAACTTTACCGTTAACTTTTTTACAATCAATAGGAATATACGCTTTATTGAAAAATCAAAAGATAATAATATCATTAACTCCGCTGGAGTTAATTTCTTTTATGACAACTTTAATTGCAGGCACATTTATTTTAATGTGGTTTGGAGAATTAATATCGGAGTTTGGACTTGGTAATGGAATATCAATACTTATTTTTGCAGGTATAATTGCACGGTTACCAGTCACATTTTTTAAAACTTTTTCTGTAGCAACACAAGAAACAGCAATAAACTTGATAATATTTTTAATACTTTCACTTGTTATTATTGTTGCCATAGTATTTGTGAGTCAAGCAGTGCGCAAGATACCTGTTTACTATGCTAAAAGAATAAGAGGTAACAGAATGTATCAAGCAGCTACTAATTTCTTACCGCTTAAACTTAATCAAGCCGGTGTAATTCCTATAATTTTTGCTGTTTCTTTTGTTTTATTTCCTCAACTTATAGGTAATTTCTTCTCTTATTCCAAAAACCAGTTTATATCAGGTTTTGCAAAAGGTATGGCGAATATATTTAATCCAGCTGGGTTTACATATAATTTTTTCTATTTCATCTTGGTTGTGGGTTTTACATTCTTTTACACATTTATAGTATTTAATCCTCAAAAAATATCTGAAGAGATTCAGAAACAGGGTGGGTTTATTCCTGGTATTCGTCCGGGAGTAAACACAAAAAAATATTTAGAACAGATTTTATACAGAATAACCTCTGTCGGAGCGGTGTTTTTAGGTCTTGTTGCAATTCTGCCTGTATTAATAGCTAGAATTACAAATGTAAATAGTTTCATTATTGGTGGGACAGGGATGTTGATTATCGTTGAGGTGGTTTTGGAGACCTTCAAGAATATTGAGGCTCAGATGGTAATGAAAGGTTATGATAAGTATATGTAATTTTATAAGTTAAAAAGTTTAGTATGGCAAAAAAAGGTCCAAGAATGAAAGTTGCGTTAATCTGTAGTGTATGTAAAAGTCAAAATTACATTACTGTTAGAAACAAGTTGAACACAACAGAAAAATTAAAACTCAGGAAGTACTGTCCTAAATGCAAGAAGCACACGTTACATAAGGAAAAGAAAAAATTAAGTTAATTAATTTTATCCATATCAATTTATGAAAATTATTTTAATTGGTATTCAGGGTGCAGGTAAGTCTACGCAAGGAAACTTGCTTTCAAAAGAGTTGAATGTGCCATATCTGTCGACTGGGCATATTTTTAGAATGTTGGCCAAAGAAAAAACAAAGTTAGGTAGATATATAAAAGAAACAATCAACGCTGGTTTGCTTATTCCTGATGATAAGGTTTTAGAGATAGTGCAAACATACTTATCTAGACCTGAGTATAAAAAAGGTTATATACTAGATGGTTTTCCTAGAACATTAAATCAGGTTAAAAAATTTCAAAATGGTGTCGACAAAGTTATTTATCTTAAGATTCCTGATAAAGAAGCATTATGGAGGTTGTCTTATAGGAAAAGTACAGGGAGAAATGACGAAACTATAAAAGCAATTAGGAAAAGAATAGATCTATTTCATAAATTCACTGAACCGGTAATAGAGTATTACAGAAAAAAAGGAATCTTGATAGATATAGATGGTACTCAAACAATAGAAAAGGTTAATAGAAACATTTTACGAGGATTAGGTAAACAATTGATTAAAAACAGAGTAAAGGAGTGGAGTAGAAAACAGAAAAGCATAATTGCCATTGTTGGTTTAGCCGGTGCTGGAAAAAGTGAGGCTGGTAATTTTTTTAGAAGGAAGAATTTACCAGTTATTAGTTTTGGGAAAATTTTGAATGATTATGTTGATGAACATGGTCTAAAACACACAGAAAAGGTGCATAAAAGAATAAGAGAGCAATGGAGACGAGAAAAAGGGATTGATGTCTTTGCTAAACTCAATGAGTCTAAAATAAGAGAGTCCTTCGAAAATAGTAAAGTTGTGGTTATTGAGGGGATGAGATCTTGGGAAGAATATATTTATTTAAAAAATAAAATGAAGGACATAACCATTTACATAGTGGCATTATTTGCTAACAAAGAAATAAGATACAAAAGAACAGCTAGTAGAAAGAAAAGATCTTCATTATATGGGGAGGAAAGAGATTTAAATGAGTTAATAAACACAAATATGGGACCTACGATAGCATTTGCTGATTTTTGTATTAAGAATAACTTTAGTTTAGAAGAATTCTTTGACAAATTGGATGAGGTTTATAGACAGATTTATTACAGGCTATGAAGATTAAATATAAAACTGAGGAAGAGATAAAAATAATGATGGAGGGAGGAAAGATTCTATCTGACGTTTTAAAAGAGTTATGTATAAGAATAAAGCCTGGAATGACAACGAATGATGTTAACGAACAAGCCAATCTTTTAATAGCTGAGAGAGGAGCAGAGCCATCTTTTACCAAAGTACCTGGGTATAGATGGGCGACATGTTTATCGGTGAACAACGAGATTGTTCATACTCCTCCTTCAGATAAGGTTTTAAAAGAAGGAGATGTTTTTACCATAGACATAGGGGTTTTTTATAAAGGTTTTCACACAGATACCTCGACGACCTTAATTGTTGGAGATAAAAAGCCCTCTGATGTTGTCGATTTTTTGGAAACAGGAAAGAGAGCTTTGAATAAAGCCATAGGGAAATTTAGATTTGGTAAGAAACTTGTAGATGTTTCGGCTGCTATACAGGAAGTAATAGAGGGAAAAGGGTTTGAGATAATTAAAACCTTAACTGGTCATGGCGTTGGTCGTGATTTGCATGAAGAACCATATATTTTTGGTTTTGTGAGTGGAGGACAAGAAGATAGATTGACTATTAAAAATGGTTTGGTTGTGGCTATAGAGGTAATATATGCAAAAACAACAGATGAGGTTGTTTATGATGGAGAGTGGTCTATTAACACAAGAGATGGAAGCATATCAGCTTGTTTTGAAAAAACTGTGGCTATTTTGAACAAAAAAACTGTCATTTTAACTTGATAGATGACAAAACTAGTTGTTCGTGGTAAAATAGTAGGTCTATGGAGGAAAAGAGTAAGATAGTGTTAGAGGGTGAGGTAGTGGAAAACTTACCAAACACCCTTTTTAAGGTAAAGGTTATGAACTCTGACAAAATTGTGTTATGCTATCTATCTGGGAAAATGCGAAAGCATTATATAAAAATATTACCAGGTGATAGAGTCAAGTTTGAGATGACTCCCTATGATTTAAATAGGGGGAGAATAATTTACAGATTATAATAAAAATATGCATGTTCAATCGTCAGTTAAAAAAATATGCCCAAAATGCAGATTAGTAAAGCGTAAGGGTAAATTATACGTTGTGTGTGTTAATAAAAAACACAAACAAAGGCAAGGGTAACTATGCTAAGAATAGCAGGAGTCATATTATCAGATGATGAAAAAATAGGTTTTGGTTTAACTAAAATTTATGGTATTGGGTGGTCGCGTTCTAACAAGATACTCAATGATTTTAAGATTAAACCCAACAAAAAGATTAAAGATTTAACTAAAGAGGAGATTCAAGGAATCATTAAGTATATAACTGAAAACTATAAGATAGAAGGAGAGTTAAGGGAAGAAGTGGTCTCTAATATAAGAAGATTAAAAGATATATCTTCCTATAGAGGGATAAGAC
>JALWZV010000063.1 GCA_027002315.1 Candidatus Roizmanbacteria bacterium
TTCTCCTCCCTATATAAAATACATTCCAGCATTAACTCCTCTCCTTAAGTCTTTAACGTAGTTACCAAAAAACGGAACATAACTCATCCAATACACTTTTTTAGTTGTGTTTTCAAAATCTTGATATGTGGATTTAAAATGTTGAAATTTTTTTTCTAACAAATCCATATCGTTCTGCGCAAAAACAGATTTAAGATCAGTTGCTTCTTGTTTCACCACCTCAGCTCTCTGTTTAATTTGGACGGCGGGCGTGTAAACAAAAAAATAAAAAGAGAGAGATAAAACGACAAAAATAAACAAGATTACACCCAAAATGGTTAAGATTTTTTTATGTTTTCTCATTTAAATAGAATAAATTATAAACCGCTAATAGTCAAATCGCGCCTTTGCCGCTAAGCATCACCAACGGCGTTTTAAAAATAATTTTTAAGTCAGACCACAAAGAAATATTTTTTATGTACACAGAGTCTATCTCTATACGCTTATCAAAGTTAACCTCGGATCTTCCAGAGACCTGCCATAAGCCAGTAATACCCGGCTTTACACTTAAAACTTTTTTAACTAATTTTTTAGTTTGAGGAAACTCCTCTTGTTGATGTTCTAGTTCGTCTGGGTAATACGCTCTAGGCCCAACAACACTCATCTCTCCTTTAATAACGTTGATAAATTGTGGTAACTCATCAAGAGAGTGTTTTCTTATAAATTTTCCCACCTTAGTTATCCTTGGATCTTTTTTAAGCTTGTAACTACTAGACTTATACTCCTCGTATAATTTTTTGAATTTCTTGTCTGTTCTTAACAGATAATGCGCGTTAGCAATCATTGATCTGAATTTATACATTTTAAAGAGCTTACCGTTTTTCCCAACTCTTTTAGGAACATCTGCAAAAATTGGTCCTTTTGAGTCTAACTTAATTAAGATTGCAACTATGAAACAGACAGGTGAAAAAATAGTTAAAACTATTAAAGATATGATTATATCTAACCATCTTTTTAAATACCTGTTATAGTTTTCACCATAAAAAAAAGAAAATGTGTTCTTTATTAAACTTTCCATAAAAGAGTTTTATTTTACCAAGAAATTTAGCAATTTGCTTCTATTAAGAGATACCTGTTTCCCCGTTTTCATATTCTTGACTGTAATCTTATCTTTTTGAATCTCATCAGGACCTATAATAACTACCCACTCAATCCCTCTTCTGTTAGCATACTTAAATTGCTTAGCTAAAGATTCACTTTCTTTTAGGTACATCTCAACATCTAAATTATTACTGCGCAAATAATTAGATATCTCGATGCTTTTATTTAAAAAGTCGGGATTAAAGACCGTTACTAAAACTCTATTACTTTGTAATAATTGGTCTGTAAAGATCTTCCTGCTTTTTATAATCTCAAAAATTCTCTCAAAACCAAAAGATGTCCCTGTTCCCGTTATATCCGGACCCCCTAATCTCTTTATTAAATCATCATACCTACCACCGCCTGTAATTGAACCAATCCTCTCTTTATAAAGTTTTGTCTCAAATATAGTTCTGGTATAGTAGCTAAGACCTCGTACCATAAAAGGTGAAAACTTAAACTGGGAAATTTTAGCCTGCTTCAAAAACTCAAATATTACTTTCAATTCTTCATCCGGACTGGCGTTCTTCAAATTTCTAAAAATATTCTTGACTATGTTCTTGTTAAAACCAAATTTTATTAAATTATCAACGACTTCCTCCTCACTTAATTTATCTAACTTGTCAATTTCTCTTAAGATAACACTTTTTTGTTTATCATTTAAAGAGAACTCGCTTAATATAGAGTCTAAAACTTTGCGCGAGTTAACCTGTATTACAAAATCATTTATCTTTAAATTTTTCAAGGCCGTATAAATTATCTGAATAATCTCAGCATCAGCTAAAGGAGATTTAATCCCAAATGTATCAATATCACATTGAATAAATTCCCTTAGTCGACCCCGCTGGGGCTTATCTGCTCTAAACACGTTTTGTATCTGATACCTTTTCAAAGGTAGTCCTAATGTCGTTGCCTTAGTAGAGAGAAATCTTGCCGTGGGAACAGTTAAATCATAACGTAATCCAACACTCCTTCCACCTTTATCTTCAAAAAGATATATCAATTTATCAGCGTCATCTCCATATTTACCCATTAAAAGTTCCTTGTATTCCAAAGTAGGAGTCTCTATTGGATTAAAACCAAAAGACTCAAAAATATCAACCAGTACTTGTTTTATCTTATCTCTTATACGAACATCCTCTGGTAATAAATCTCTGAATCCTTTAAGTGTTTGTATCTGTTTGGACATATTTTTGATTATACTAAATTTTTATTTTACAACTTGCTCTTACCAATCTTTTTTATAATAGACTCTCCCTTTTAAATTATTCGGCATATATTCCTGCCGTACCTTTTTACCATTTTTCTCCAACTTCCAGGGATAACGAATGTGACCCTTACCAAAACCCAAATTTTTCATAAATTTATTAGATGGGTTGCGTAAATGTAAAGGGATTGGGTCTATTCTTTTGTTATCAATATCTTTTTTCGCAGCACTTAAAGCACTAAGAACAGATATTGACTTTTTAGCTGTAGCAAGGTAGATCGCTGTTTGCGCTAATATAAGCTCTGACTCAGGCATCCCTATCTTAGAAACAGCCTGCATGCAGGCATTAGCTAAAATCAACGCACTTGGTTGAATATTGCCTATATCCTCAGATGCAAAAATAACCATTCTTCTAGCTATAAAAACAGGGTCCTCTCCTGCTTTAATCATTCTAGCTAGATAATGCAATGTTGCATCAGGATCACTTCCTCTCATACTTTTGATAAAGGCAGAGACGGTATCGTAATGTCTCTCTCCATTCTTATCATAATCAATTCCTTTTTGCTGCACGGCTTTCTTTACGATTACATTATCTATTTTTTTACTCAAGGATGCTGCCAATTCGACAATATTTATTGCTTTTCTCCCATCACCATTAGCAAAAAAAACTATTTTACTAACAGCGTCTTCTGTAAAGACACGGTTCTTAAAAACAGAGATTGCTCTTTTAACCAAAACCTCAAGATCTTCCTCAGACAAAGGATAAAAAAGATATGGTTGTAGTCTTGACAAAAGTTGAGAGTTGATAGAAAAGCCAGGATTTTCGGTTGTAGCTCCGATAAAGAATATTTCCCCGCTCTCTATAAATGGTAAAAGAAAGTCTTGTTGTCCCTTGTTGAATCTATGAATCTCATCTATAAAAATAAGAGTGTCCTTGTCAAAAAGCTGCTTTTCTTTACTAGCTTGATTGATAACTTTTTTTAAATCACTAATTCCGGTATTAACGGCTGAGAAAGCAAAAAAGTCGCTTTGTGTTGTCCTTGCGATTATTCTGGCTAATGTAGTTTTTCCAACACCAGGAGGACCCCAAAAGACCATTGAGACAGGTGTTTTATTCTTAATAATCTTTCTTATAGGAGCATTTTTCCCAACTAAATGCTTTTGTCCAACAAAATCCTCTAAAGTTTTTGGTCTTAGTATCTCTGCTAAAGGAGTATGCATATAGTCTATTGTAACAAAATATAAACAAAACTGACCGTGATGATAATAATCAAATAATTAAAACTTTAATTTTGTTTATAATTACCTCATGAGAGGTAAAGAGATTGCTATAGTTTACGATTGGATAGATAAATGGGGAGGAGCAGAACGTGTTCTTGAAGCATTATATGATATATTTCCAGATAGTGACTTTTACACCTCTTACGTAAACTCAAACAGAGCAGGTTTGGTAAAAATAGATTTTCGAACATCGTTCATTCAAAAATTACCCAATATTATTAAAAATAACAGAGTGCTATCCATTCCTTTCTATCCACTAGCGTTTGAGTCTTTTGACTTCACTAAATACAAAACAGTTATCTCTGTTACATCATCATTTGCTAAGGGTATTATAACCAAACCCGACACAAAACATATTTCTTATATTTTAACTCCAACCAGATTTCTCTGGTCTCACTATACTCAATACTCGATAAATTTTCCGTTTTATAACTTGATGGCACAATCACTAAGAAGATGGGATTATTTAGCAGCTCAAAGACCCGACAAAATAATATCTATATCCAGCTGCGTTCAAGATAGAGTAAAAAAGTATTATCACAGAGAGTCTCACATAATCTATCCCCCTTTTGATGTTGAGTATTGGAAAAAACTAAAACAACAACACTGTGACCAGAAAAAAATCATTCAAGGTGATTTTTTTCTCGTTGTGTCTAGATTAGAGAAATATAAAAACATAGATTTAGTAATACAAACATTCAACACTATGCCAAATAGAAAACTTGTTATACTGGGACAAGGATCTCAAAAAAACAAGTTAAAAAAGATTATAAAGAGTAAAAACATAAAGTTAATATCGAGTAAGGTTAGTGATAAAGAACTGAGTTGTTTATACAAACACGCAACAGCATTAATAATGCCACAAGAAGAAGACTTTGGATACACAGCACTTGAGTCACTGTTCTTTGAATCTCCCGTAATATTTTTTAACAAAGGAGGAGTTAAAGAAATCGTAAAAGACAACATAACAGGAGTTTCATTCTCAGAACAAACCGTGAAGTCACTTAAAGAAGGCATTGAAAAATATAAGAGACTATCTTACAATTTGAGAACAAATATAAAAAGAGAGTACAATATCTTTGATAAGTTCTCTAAGAAGAATTTTAAAAATCAAATTCAAAAAAATATATGAAAGCAGTTATCTTTGCAGGAGGAGTTGGAACTAGATTATGGCCTTTATCTCGAAAGAAATCTCCCAAACAGTTCGAAAAAATAGTCGGGAATAAGTCCACCCTTCAACTCGCTGTAGAACGTCTTTTCCCAAACCTATCTCCTAAAGACATATATATATCTACAGGGGCGCGTTATAAAAACCTTGTCACAAAACAATTACCAATGTTACCTCCAAAAAACATTATAGGAGAACCTGAGAAAAAAGATGTTGGCCCAGCTGTCGGATTTATGATGGGATACCTTTCTAAAAAATTCCCTAATGAACCTGTGGTGATATTATGGAGTGATCATCTGGTAAAAGAAAAAAAATTATTTAGAACAATAATTAGTAAAGCATCAAAATTTATCACAAAACACCAAGATAATATTATATTCATCGGACAAAAACCTCGATTTGCCTCAGTGAATTTAGGATGGATACAAACAGGAGATGTGGTTAAGAAGTTGGGTAAAATAAATCTTTATAAATTTGCTGGATTTAAGTATAGACCTAATAAAGAATTAGCTGAGAAATACTTTCAAGGTAAAAATTATTGCTGGAATCTAGGCTATTTTGTAACCACACCATCGTTTATGTACAATCTCTTTAAACGTTTTGCTCCACAGATATATGAACTAACAGAAAAGATTATGAAGAATAAAAATTCAAAGAACTTCGAGTCCTCATTTAAAAAGTATTACCACTTGATGCCAGAGATAAGCTTTGACAATGCTATACTAGAACAACTTAACCCTCAATTAGCTTACGTTATTAACGAAGATATAAAATGGTCAGATGTAGGTGCATGGGAAGCTTTAAAAGAGGCCTTAGAAAAAAAGAGAGAGGATAATATTACTAAAGGACGTGTTATGTTAGAAGACTCCATAGATAACCTTGTTTACAACTATCAAAAAGACAAACTACTTGTGGGCATAGATCTAGAAAATCTTTTAGTTGTCAATACAGACGACGTTTTGTTAGTAGCAAAAAAGAGCTCCATTCCCAAGATCAAAAAGGTTGTAAAAAGCTTCCAGGGAACAGAAAACGAAAGTCTAACTTAATGCTCTTTTGTATAAATCTAAAGTTATATCAGCAGTGTTCTCAAAGGAGAACTTTTTCCAGTCTATTCTAATTATGCTTTTGTACTTTCCTTTCAGAAAATTATTAAGCTTTATGTACAAATCACTCTCTTTGTGAGGATTAAACGGAACATAGTTGCCTTTGTACAATTCTTCAAAAACATCAAGTCTTGATGCTATAACAGGGCATCCAAAATACATTGCCTCTAATAAGGTTAAGCCAAAACCTTCAAATAATGAAGGATGAACTAAAGCTCGTGCATTTTTATAAAAGAACACTATCTCAGATAATGAAGAGGCAGAATAAAACTTAATTCTGTTATCTAACTTTGCGTACTTAGATTGTAATTTTTTGTAAAAAAAATCTGTTGGTCCGACTAACACTAGGTCTATATCTTGTTTTACTTTATTAAAAACTCTTATCAAAAACTCTACATTTTTGTGAGGATAAAAATTACCAAGATAAAAGATAAATGGTTTGTTGAATATTTCTTTTAATGAATCTTTAGGTTTTGTGTGTTTTAAATCCTCACTAACACCTTCATATGAAACAAAGATTTTACTACTATAGTCTTTACCAAAAGTATTAAGAATCATTTTTCTCACAGCATATGATGGAGTTATAACAAAAGTTGAGTTTCTAACCTCAGAGTTAATAACATGTCTAAATATAAAGTGTTTTATGTTGTACACAATGCCGCTTTTTGTAGAGGCTTTGCCTGTTTTAAAAATTAAAGGTGTCAAATCATGAACGGTTGATATAAACCTTCTTCTATAAAGAACAGGGTAAGAAAAATAGGGGAAATGAACTAAATCTAGTTTATCCTTATATAACGCTCTTAGAAAAACCGTTTGTTCTTGAACCGAGTGCCATTTTGCATTAATCTTTCTTTTAATAAAATTATTATTAAAGGTAAACTTATCGAAATCTTGAGGTAAAAGATAAATATAAAACATATAGTCTAATCTTTTTTTCTGAAACAAAGATATTATGTTCTTAATATATGTTCCAACGCCGGTTTGAGTAATTAATCTTGCATCTATTCCTATCCTTTTCATTTGTCTTTTTTCGAAAGTAAATTTATTAGCGAGTACACAATCTTGTTTACTACATAAAAATTGTGCCTTTCATAGTGTTTTTTATAAAAAATTCTCATCGCATCATAAAAATAAAATCTTGTTTTCTTGCGAATAGTGTTGCTTTCGTGACTTAATCCGCTTTTGTACTTTAGATGTAAAACAGAAAATTTTGGATAATACACAAGATATTTGTTCGCTTCCTTTATCCTAAAAGCCAAGTCCAAATCTTCTCCGTACATAAAAAACTCTTCATCAAAACCACCTAATTTTTTAATAACTGCAGATTTTACTAAAAAGAACGCTCCGCTCACTGCATCTATTCTGTGCACCTTTCGAATATCTTTACCCAATCCATGATAGCCGCCAAAAACTCTATTTAAATACGGAACCTTGCTGAAGAGTCTTTCCAAACGAGAAAAATAACAAAACGAGTTCCATAAGGTAGGAAAACCTCTATGAGAGGCCGGATCAATCTTTCCAGATGGTAAAACAACCTTAACAGTCAAACCAGCGCAGTTTTTATTTTGTTCCAGATAGTTTATCAGAGATGAAAATTTGAGACCTTCTTGTACTAAAGCGTCTGAATTCAACAACAAAATATATTTTCCTTTAGAGAACTTTATGCCGATATTATTCGCTTTGGAGTAGCCAACATTTTTCTTATTCTTGATGAGAACAAAGTTTTTATACCTCAAGCTTAGTTTCTCCAACAACTCAATAGATCCATCGGTGGAGGCATTGTCCACAACAATAACCTCAAAAAGTAAGTTGTCCTTGTTCAAGCTTAAGTATAAACTTTCTAAAGATTTTTTAATAATCTCTTTCGTGTTAAAATAAATTATTATTACAGAAATATCTTTCATAGTTGTACTAATTATACTAAAATAACTGTATGAAAAAGTTTGGGTTACTTTTTATTCTAATAGTCTCGGGGATAATTATATTTTTTAAATTTGGACAAATACCTGCTAATTTAGCTCTAGACGAGGTGGAGTTTACAAAACTAGCTCTCTCTCTAAGTGGAAAACCGTACACGGCATACTCAACCTACGCAACTGGGCACACAACTTTGTATTTTTATATATTATTATTGTTTTTTAAAATCTTTGGGGTTAGTACTATCGTATTACGCTTACCATCAGCAATTTTCGGAATAATTGGAGTTATCATATTCTGGTTTATCTCTGAAGAAATATTTAACAACAAACTTGTTGTTTTCATCTCCACTCTTATTCTCGCAACAAGCAGATGGTACTTTTCATTCAGCCGTTTTGGATTTGAAGCAACATTATTATTTCTTTTAGAAAGTGCTAGTTTGTTGTTTTTAATAAAATTTATAAAGAAAAAGGGTGAACGTTATGCTTACCTGTCTTCATTTCTAACAGGGTTAGCTTTCAACTCCTATGCTGCTGGACGAATATTTTTTGTATTTACACTTCCAGTTATTGCATTGGTAGTTATTCAAGCTAAAAAGAATATAAAAGAAAAAATAAAGATCCTTTCTATATCCTTAATCATTTTTATAATCACATTAATTCCTTTAGCACATAATTTTATTACACAAAGCACCACTGATACAAGAGCAACTCAAGAAATCTTTGTGCTAAATAAAAAATTGAAAACATCTAAAAAATTAGTGTTCCTAACTCAAAATATATGGAATAGTGTATCTATGTTGTTTTACAAAGGAGATGTTAATGGCAGACATAACTACCCATATAAACCAGCTATAAATATCATTCTTCAGATTTTGCTTTTATTTGGATTAAGTGTATCTATTTTAGATATCAAAAAAGATAATCAAAACAAAACAAAAATGTTGCTGTTCTATTTTTGGATTATAACATTAAGTCCAATGTTGTTAACTTATCCTTGGGAAAACCCAAATATGTTACGTTCTTATCCCACACTCATTCCAATAATTTACTTTATTGTTTATGGAGTAAATAAAGTCATCAAAAAAAGAAGGAGCTTATCTAAATATGTATTAGTCTTAATTCTAATCTCATCTTTATACGAGGTGAGAACCTACTTTAAATATCAAACTAAAGTATATGAACATTCTTTCACTATAAACACCACCTTAAAGCACTTATGGAAATCCAAAGATATATATTTAGATCATAAAGAAATTATTAAGAAGTACTGATTGAGTGTTATCTCTTTGGACTCTGTTTCTTCCTTCTAGCTCTACCTCCAGTTCCAACCTTTCTTCTCTCTCTGATTCTCGAATCACGTGTTAACAAACCATTTTTCTTAAGAATAGGTCTATAAGAATCATCCACTTTCTCTAAAGCACGTGCTAATCCAAGAACGACAGCGTCAAGTTGTCCATTTTTGCCTCCGCCTTTTGTGATTATAGAAATAGCAAATCTATCTTCAGAGTCACAAACCTTTAGAGGTAATAAATAACTAGCTTTTTGTGAAGGTAATGGAAAATATTCGCTAATCTTCTTCCTGTTAACATAAATCTCGCCCTTTTTTATTTTAAAATCAGACTTCTTGTCAACAGTTACCTCTTTTTTATTATTTACAAGATACAATCTAACCAGAGCGACTGATTCTTTTCTTTTACCTATAGCTCCAAAATAGCTTAACTTTTTTTTAACTTTTATACTCATATCAATTAATTATTACTTTTAGAAAACTTATTAACAAAAGGGTGTTTGTCATCCTTAAAAACATGCAATCTCCCCATTCTTTTTTTTCTCTGTTTATTTTTTGGAAGCATACCAGACACTGCTCTTTTAATAATCTCTTCTGGACGAGATGTAAGCATCTTTTCAAAAGTCTTAACTTTAAGACCTCCTGGATATCCAGAATAACTTTTATATTCCTTCTGCATAGATTTATTTCCTGTAACAATAATCTTACTTGCATTGATTACAACAACGTAATCACCCATATCTAAATAAGAAACGTAGTTCCTTTTATTTTTTCCCTGTAATAGTCTTGCTATTTTAGTTGCAACACGACCTAGAACTTGATTATTACAATCAATCAAGTGCCATTTTCTTACAATTTCCTTTTTCTTCACCGATTTTGTTATCTCTGTTAATTTGCTCATTTTGTTGGGTTCTTTTTATCACTTTTAACTTTTTTATCTTTTTTAGTTTTGCTCTCTATCTCAAAAACAAAGCTCACTCTCGCCATTTTGGCAGAATCTAATCTCGAGGAAAACATCTTATTTACCTTTATATATCCACCTGTTATATCGTTAATTTTGGGACCAATCTCGTCGAATAGTTTTGTTACAATTTTCGGTGAAAAATATCTTAATAAATAATTTTTATTAGATTCTGTCTTGTTTTTTGACTTATGTAAAAGTCTATCCATAAAAGATTTTAATAGCTTTGCTCTAGTTAATGTTGTCTCAATACTACCATCACGAATCAAGTTAAAACTAAGCTTTTTTAAAAGAGCTTTATTAGCATCACGACCTTTACCGATTTTTACCTTTTTAACTTGATGTCTCACCTTGATTAAAAATCAATTTGTAATCTCTTTAACTCTTCCTCTATCAAAGAAAGAGACTTCTTTCCAACCCCTTTGAGCTCGACTAACTGATCTTTACCTGTCTTGATCAAATCTGCTACTGTCTCTATTTTTGCTCTCAATAAAGCATTGATCACCCTTGATGGAAGATTGAGTTCATCAATTATAATATCCTCAAGTCTTTTTTCCATCTCTTTTTGCTTTTCTGTGTCAACATCAACAGTGTGTTTCTGTTCCTCATCTTTTCCAGAAAGAATATAACTAAAAAAATCGCTTAGTATCTCTGAAGCTTGTTTTAATGCATCGTCTGGTTTAATACTACCATCCGTATCTATTTTTAATATGAGTTTGTCAAAGTTAGTCTTACTTCCTACACGTGTCTCCTCTACTTTGTAATTAACTTCTTTTACAGGTGAGAAATACGCATTCACAGGAATATAACCAAACTCTTTCTTTTCCTGTTCTTTAGAGCCTAACTTTCCAACTGCTTTCTTAACCATTATGTCTATAACTAACTTAGTTTTTGAATCAGTAACCTCAGCTATATACAAATCTCCATTAACTACCTCTATTTCCCCTTTAAAGTCTTTTCCATAAATCTTTCCTGTTCCTTTCTTTTCTAGATGTAATGAATATTCTCCTTCTCTCGGAGCATTAAATCTTAGTTGTTTGAGATTTAAAATTATATCTAAAACGGCCTCCTTAACTCCCTTAATTGTCGAGAACATATGAGACACTCCATCTATCTTTACTTGAACAACAGCGCTTCCCTCTAAAGAAGACAATAACGTTCTTCTTAACGCATTACCTAAACTATGGCCGAAACTAAAAGGTAACGGAGAAAAGATAAACTCGCCATGAGTATCACTTAGATTCTTTACTTTCGTGTAAAAATTTGGTTTTATCATAAAAATACAGAAAACTTTTAAATAAAATTAACGTGAATAAAACTCTACAACATGTCTCGTGCTGACCAACCTATCAACTAATTCTGTGTTCGGTTCAGATACCAACTCTCCTACTTTACCCTTTCTCTTCATCCATTTAGGAATAATTATATCTTTATTGCTTAAAACCTCTTTAACATATGGAATTGAGGCTGTTTTCTCGTTTAAAAATGATATTTTATCTCCCACCTTTACTTGATAAGAAGGTATATCTAACTTCTTACCATTAACAGCTATATGTCCATGAGTAACTAGTTGTCTAGCACTCGCTATCGTTGGAGCTAATCCTAATCTGAAAACAACTGTGTCCAGTCTTTTTTCTAAGAAACCAACCATAAACAACGCCGTATTACCTCTTTTTTCTATAGCTCTTTTGAAATAACTTTTTAGTTTCTTCTCGGAGACCAAAAAGAGAAAACGTAATTTTTGCTTTTCTCTTAGCTGTCTTCCATGTTCTGTTAGTTTTCTATAACGCCTAACACCATGTTGACCTGGTTTTATATTGAGTCGTTTTAACAATGACGCATAGGCCTTAGATCCAGGTGTTTTTAATCCTAAATCTACACCTTCTCTTCGTGACAATCTATTTTTTGGACCTGTGTATCTCATATAAATTTATTAATTTCTCCTTAATTTTGGTGGTCGAACACCATTATGAGGAACTGGTGTAATGTCAACAACTTTTGTAATATCCAGATCTATGTTTTTCAAAACTCTCAATGCTGCTTGCCTTCCCGGTCCTATTCCTTTAACATAGACCTCTACTTCTTTAAGTTTATTATCATTAATTGTTTTCTTTAGTGTTGTTTCAACAGTAATTGTTGCAGCATAAGGAGTTGATTTTCTAGTTCCTTTAAAACCAAACATTCCACATGATCCAGTTGCTATAACCTTTCCATCCATATCTGTGATAGTTATCAATGTGTTATTAAAGGTTGCGATAATATACACCTTTCCTGACTCCACAATTCTAATTTTTTTTGTTCTTTTTTTCTTCATTAATTAAAATATTTATTTCAAATTATTAACCCTTTTTCTTCTGTTGACCTTGCTGATCAAGCTTTGCCCATGCTTCCTTGCTTAGTGCTCCTATAGTTCTTCTCTTACCTCTTTTAACTCTTG
>JALWZV010000064.1 GCA_027002315.1 Candidatus Roizmanbacteria bacterium
CTACAACAAAAACAGAATCCAATTAAGATTAAAGATGTCACCTTATCAGTTTATTAAACGACACAAGCCTAATCATCCATTATTAAAAACTTTGTAAACGTATTATGAAAAATGGGGTACTTGACATTTAAATTTTTAATTTTTAATGCCAAATACGTCATCGCGAGCGAGTGTAAACGAGCGTGGCGATCTCCGCCTATATGAGAGTAAAGCTAGCTGTTGGTGTTATTCTTAAATACCATAACGGCGGGGATTGTCACGCGGAGCGTGATCTGGGCAAGTCAGACTTGCCTGGCTCCGCCATGACCACGTCGCTCTCTTCGTTCGCTCCCTGCTTGCAGCAGGCAGGCTCGCAATGACGTGATAGATACTAAATACTAAATACTAAATACTAAATACAATTATATTCTTTAATCGTTATTCTTAAATTAAGTTAATTAGAAATTTTATTTTCATTCATTATTCCTTTGTTATGTTGTATTATATAGAACATGGGTTTGCCACAAAGTTTAAAAAAAATATCTGAGTTCTTACAAAAGTTACCCGGCATTGGTGAGAAAACTGCTAATAGATTATCCTTTTATTTTTTACGTATTCCTCAAAAAGATTTAGAAGAGTTTGGAAAGAGTATCATTGAGTTAAGAAAAAAGACAAAATACTGTCATCAGTGCCTTAATCTTACTGAGGGTAAGTATTGTTCTATCTGTTCTGATACCTCGCGTGATCAGGGTATAATAACGGTGGTAGAAAGTCCTTTAGACATTATTGCTTTTGAGCAAGGTAGAATTTATACAGGCGTTTATCATGTTTTGCACGGGAGAATAGATCCGCTTAACAATATCAGGCCGGAAGATATTTTTATAGACAAGCTTTTAAAAAGAGTATATGAAGATGGAAAGAAGATTAAGGAGATAATATTGGCTATGAATCCTGATATGGAGGGAGAAGCTACTGCCATGTATATTCGTGATAGATTGAAAGAAATTAAAAGTAAAAAAGGATTTAAATTTAGAGTTACACGGCTTGGTTATGGTTTACCTATTGGGGCAAGTTTGGAATATACTGATTATTTCACTTTAAAAAAAGCAATAGAGAGCAGAACGCAGTATTGATTTTAAAATAAGTAATGTATTTCTTCAGCTACCTTTGGAGCTATTGAAACCTCAATTAATTTATTTGATGAAAGGTTTTCTCCTAAACTTTGAATGGTGTTAGTTGTAAAAAATTTAGATATAACTGAGTCTTTTATTTTATCTAGGGCATCCTTATTAAAATCTGCGTGAACTACTACTCCGATGATATCTTTAGCCCCTTTACCAACACAGAGATTAGCTGCATTAATAATTGTTCCCCCGGACGTTGTCACATCATCTACAATGATTGCTGTCTTACCCTCAACATCTCCGTATAATCCCAAAGCTATGCTTTTATGAGTCTCGGTAGAGCTTCTAACTTTGTCGATTACTGCAAGAGGAAAATCTGTTTTTCCAAAGAAATGAACTCCAAAATTTCTAGCTCTTTCTATTCCACCTTCGTCTGGAGAAACAATAGCAACTTGTTCTAAGGGAATACCTTTTTCGTTTACATATCTTTTAACACTCTCAGCTAAAAGAGGTAGAGCTGAGATATTTTTAAACGGAATCGAGAAGATTCCACCTAGTGATTTGTTATGTATATCAAATGTATAAACTTTATTAAATCCTATAGATTCTAAGAATCTAATTACGACATTGGCCGAGACACACTCTCCTTTGCTATGTTGAACCTCTTGCCTTGAGTACCCGAAATAAGGAATTATGGCTATGACTTTTTTAGCCTCCTCTCTCTTTAATGCGTCGCAAAAAAATAAGAGTTCCATTAGATTAGTATTTGTTGGGTTAGATGTAGATTGTATTATGATGGCAGTGTCGTTTTTAACGTCTTCTTTTATCCCAATCTTGATCTCTGAGTTTGCAAAACGAGTAACTAATGAGCTGGATATCTTTATATTTAATAATTTCCCTACCTCTTCTGAAAGTTTTCTACTTGCTGTACCAGAAAATAATTTTGTCATTATTTATTTTGTGTTGATATTTCTATCAATTTTCTTGCAGCTAGTTCTTGTGTTTTTTTAACAGCATCATTAATTGCATCGACAATTCTATTTTCTAAGATGCCATCTATCTCTATTTCTTCCACCGTTTGATCTCCTTTTAAAACAACTCTAACTCCATTTTTTTCAACAACGACTTTTTCATTTTTAAGAGCTTCCTGCATCTGTTTAGCTTGTTGTTGTAATTTTTGAATATCTCCTAATCCTCCAAGATTCATAGTATTTTTTATAACTTTTAATTTGAGTTCATTTTACTTATTTAATTCGAAAAACTCAACCATAGATATTTCGAGCGGCAAAGACTCAACAGGACTAATTCTTAGCATCTCATAAGCCTCTGTAAGCAACTTCATTAATTTAACTACTTGATGTGTTGTGAGCTGAGTGTTTTTAAGATCTGATTCTTCAATAACACCCTTTTTAACAAGTAAAATTTCTCGCAACTGTTCTAATGTTATCGTGATAAGAGATTTCACATCTCCACCGTTGTTTATAAATTTATTAATCCAGTTTAAAACCTTTTTAACCTCCTCGGACTGTATAACCTCTAAGAAGCTTTCCTTTTGTTTTGTTTCCAATAATTGAGTGGCCTTTTCGATACTTAAAGCATTTTGCATTTTAAGCTCCTCTAGTATCTTAGCTGCATCACGAAATGAGAAATCAGAGTGTTTAGCTATAAGTTGCATAAATTCATTGTTTAGGTTCAACTTTTCTGCCTGACTAATTCTGCTGAGCATAGATACGATATCCTTTTGCTTTGCCCTTCCAAAATTAACGGTAACACACCTAGAGATTATAGTTTTTGGTAGTTTTTCTGGATTTGTGGTTGCTAAGATAAATATAACTGACTCTGGTGGCTCTTCTAAAGTTTTTAAAAGAGCATTAAAAGCTGCTGGAGTAATCATATGAGCCTCGTCTATTATGAACACTCTGTACTTACCAATCATGGGGATAAAGGATGAGTTGTAGATAATATTTTTAATCTCATCTATGCCTCTGTTTGATGCCGCATCAAGTTCTAACACATCTGGTGAAGCAGATTGATCTATAGCTTGACAACTTTTACATTTCCCACAAGGTTCGATATTCGTTCCTTTATTAGCAAACTTATTTTTAAGACAGTTAACTGACTTTGCAAAAATTCTAGCGGCAGAGGTTTTTCCTGTGCCTTTTGGTCCTATAAATAATAAAGCGTGAGGCAAATTACCAGAACTCAATATATTGGTAATCTTTTCTTTTACTTTTAAGTTATCAAGCTCGGCGAGTTTAGTTGGTCTGTATTTTAAATAAAACATTTTATTTAACTAGATTTTTAAGCCCATGTAGTAATAGTTTATTGAGCATATAATCAACTGTCTTGTCTTTTTCTGCAGCCAACAACACTACTTGAGGATAGCATATATATATCTCTCCTAGTAACTTTTCGTCTAGTGTTTCACTTGAGTAAGGAAATGATAACACTGGCAACGCTACGTTCTCTTGTTTGTATTTTAGACTTATCTTTTTCATCTTGGTTTTACCAATGAAGACAATGTTAACAATCCAATCACCTAAACCCTCAGAGTTCAGAAACTCTTTAACTTTATTTCTAATATTTTTTCTATCGACCTTATATCGTGATGAGGATATGATATTTACCTGCATACTTAATATTTTATCTAAATTTTATCTTTTATGACGTCCCATTTTC
>JALWZV010000065.1 GCA_027002315.1 Candidatus Roizmanbacteria bacterium
AGATTATATAGAGTAACAATAAACCCTAAAAAAATCAAGACTAAAGTAAAGGTTGGTTTCGTATTAAATCTTGAGTCTAGATAAATACCTAAAAATAAAAAAAGCAAAATGGGAGTAACAAGCGAGAAGCCTAAATTAGCATATCTTAACGACTCAAAAAAAGATTTTTTATTTTTTCTTAAACTTTTAATCTTCTCTTTCTTTACCTTAAAATCACGTGAGATCACATTTATTCTTTTTAATTTAGTTTCTTCTTTTATCATTTTAACTTCACCATATTCTCTAATATAATACTTAATCTTCCATCTCTATCGACAACTGATCCCTTTAAAATAACGACTTTGTTTATCTGAATTATGTCTTTGTACTTAAAATAAACCTTGGGAAACACAACAACCTCGGCCGTACCCGTCTCATCATATAACGTAATAAACGCCATCTCCAGATTATTCTTTTTAGTTTTTACAACCTTTTTTCTGCTGATTACACCAACTAAAATATGCTTTCTACCCACATGTTCCTTACTCATATCCTCAATTTTTAAGGTTACTTTTTTACTAATGATTTTCCTGAACATACTGAGAGGATTTTTTGTGATTAAAAAACCTATAACCTCCTTTTCCATATCCATCAGATCTTCCTCCGAAAACTCTCCTTTGGCACTAAAAACATCCTCTGCTTTATGAACAGCAGATGACGAGGCAAAAAGATTAAACTGACCTTGTTCTACCTCCTTTTTCCTAGCTATAACATCACGTAAAATATTTGGATAATTAGATAAAAGTGTTGCTCTGTTTGCAAAAGCAGAAAAAGCACCCGATTTAATAAGACTTTCTACTGTTTTTTTGTTTACTTTGCGTAGATCAACTCGCATCAAGAAATCAGTAAAACTTATAAATGCACCCTTTTCTCTCGCTTTAATAATAGAGTTAATTGCAGATTTTCCAACATTTTTAATAGCAGACAATCCAAATCTGATGGCCTCACCCTCTATTGTAAATGAGTAGTCAGATTTGTTTATGTCTGGAGGTAAAACCTCTATATCCATTCTCTTGCACTCCTCAATAACCTGAGACATCTTTAGTTCTCTTTGTGGACCAGCTAAACCCTCCATCTCTGCTGACAATAACGCAGTCATAAACTCCACAGGATAATTAGCTTTTAAATAAGCTGTCCAATAAGCAATTAAACCATACGATGCTGAGTGAGGTTTATTAAATCCATAAGCAGCAAATTTCTCCATAAAATCAAAGATCTTCATGGCTAAAGATTTCTTGTATTTGTTCTTCAACATTCCTTGAATAAATTTTTCTCTTTCCTTTTTCATTAAACTCTTTTTCTTTTTTCCCATGGCCATTCTTAAATGATCTGCTTCTGACATAGTAAATCCACCTAGCCTGTGTGCAATCTCCATAACTTGCTCTTGATACACCAAAACTCCATAAGTTTCTTCAAGGATTGGTTTAAGATCCTTGTGAAGATATCGAATTCTTCTTGGATTTTTCTTTCCCTTTATAAAATCAGGTATAAGAGCCATTGGTCCAGGTCTGTACAAAGCCACCATAGCGATAATATCTGTCATCTTTGAGGGTTTTAAATCCTTAGCCAACTTTCTCATTCCTGAAGACTCTAACTGAAACACACCTATGGTCTTACCTTCGCTAATCAATCTGTATGTTTTTTTATCATTAAGAGGAATATTGTGTATATCGATTCTCTTTCCTGTTGTTTGCTCAATGTAATTAATAGCTTCCTCTATTGTGGTTAAGTTACGTAAACCCAAAAAATCTACCTTAAGTATTCCTAATGCCTCGTTGTTTGAGACGGCGTTTAGATCCAAACAATACATGTCGTACTGTGTAATAATCCTTCCTTCTTTGTTATCTTTTTGAAGAGGAACATACTCTGTTAAGGGATTCTTAGATATAACTACTCCTGCCGCATGAACAGATGAGTGTCTTGGTAAACTCTCTATTCTCTTAGCTATATCTATAACCTTCTTCGTATCTTCCTCATTATCATAGGCAAACTTCAGCTGTGGAGATTCTTGTAATGCTGTATCTAAATTTACCTTAAACCCTTGTTTACCCAAAGGAATCATCTTTGCAATTCTATCTCCCTGCGAATAAGACATTCCCAAAGCACGAGCAACATCTCTTACCGCCATCTTAGCCTCCATTGTTCCAAAGGTAATAATCTGAGCAACCTTATCTTTTCCATATTTTTCACTCACATAATCTAAAACTTCCTCTCGCCTAATATCAGCAAAATCTATGTCTATATCAGGTGGAGTTGGCCTGTCTGGATTTAAAAACCTCTCAAACGGAAGATTATACTCTAATGGATTTATATCCGTAATTCTTAAAACATAAGCAACCAAAGAACCTGCTACTGATCCTCTTCCTGGACCTATCGCAATTCCATTATTTTTCCCCCAGTTAACAAAATCCTGTACGATTAAAAAGTAAGTGCTATAACCTTTTTTAGTGATGATGTTTAACTCATAATTAAGTCTGTCCACAACCTGTTTTTTAGAAAAACCTTTTACTCTGTTCATCTTCTGAAAAGTTAATTCTTTAAGATACTCTTCCGGATTCATATTATTTGGAGTTTCAAAATAAGGAAGAACCCATTTTCCATAAGGAATCTCAACATTGCACTGTTCAGCGATCTTTTGAGTATTATCAATTGCTTCCGGGAGATCGATGAAAATACCTTTCATTTCTTCCGGGCTTTTTAGATAAAAATCCGGAATATTTATCATTGAGATCTTCCTGTTTTTGTCATAAATATTTGATTGTGTTTGAATACATAATAATATTTCCTGGGCGTAAGCATCATCTTTATTAATATAATGAACATCATTTGTGGCAACCACTGGAACACCATACTTTCTGGAAAGTTTTAAAAGTTCTTTGTTTAGACTTTTTAGCTCTTTAATTTGAGGATGGCGTTGAATCTCTAAGTAAAAATTTTCTCCAAAAATCTTTAAGTACTTTTCCAAAACCTCCTCAGCCTTCTTAAACTGAGAGTTTCTTATAAGAAAGGGAATTTCTCCGTTCATACATCCTGATAACGCAATTAAATTGTCACCATACTTTTCCAAAAGGTCAAAGTCTATTCTCGGTTTATAATAAAATCCTTCTAAATTAGCCAACGTTGTTAATTTAAGTAAATTTTTGTACCCCTCATAATTTTTAGCAAGCAAAACAAGATGGTTGTTCTTTTTGGAAGAATTACCTCTATCAAACCTTGAACCAGGAGTTTTATAAAACTCCTCGCCTATAATTGGTTTTATCCCTGCTTTTTTGGCAGCTAAATAGAACTTAAACGCGCCATACATGTTGCCATGGTCAGTTATAGCTAAAGAGTCCATACCCATTCTTTTTGCTATCTTAACAACCTCATCAATCCTACACATTCCATCTAAAAGAGAGTATTCTGTGTGTAAATGCAAATGAGTAAACGACATATACAGTATTATACATAAACCCACACCATCTATCTAACTCATCTTAAAACAACCTCGGGAGTTGCTGTATACTGTCATAACAACCTTAACTTCTTAGCTAAACAAACCAAGTATCTAAACATAAATAGAATTTTTAATTTTAAATTTTCAATTCTTATTGAATATTAAATGTATTAATTTTAAATGTTTAAGGCTCTTGACTAGCAAATTATTAATTTTTATTGTATTTCTTTAAAATTTTAACTAATTCTTGTTCCATTTGGGTTTTAGTTTTATTCCATCTCCACTCACATTCTTTAATATGAAG
>JALWZV010000066.1 GCA_027002315.1 Candidatus Roizmanbacteria bacterium
TTTTAATATTTAGGATTTTTTGCTTCTCGTGTTATAATACCTTTAGTATGCGCAAGATATACCAATTAATCGATAAAAATATACTTAAAGACTATTTTTCAGAACAGCTAATATCTAAAGGCGATGGATGCGGATACATACCAGTCATCACAATCTCCAGAGAGATGGGAGCTGGAGGACATCCGATTGCAGAATTAATAACAAAGGAGATGGGGAAAGGATGGAAAATCTATCACAAACAAATTATAGACAAAATAGCAGAAACATCCAAACTAAAAAAAGAGTTATTTAAAGAGATAGACGAAAAAAACCCATCAATAACCGAAACAATATTAAAAGATCTTTTTAGAAAAAAGTATGTTACGCTCTCAGTTTATCATAAGCATCTGATAGAGGTCTTGTTAGCTATTGGAAAAAGAGGTAAGGCAGTTATTGTTGGTAGAGGAGCTAACTTCGTTTTACCACACGCTCTCAACGTTCGAGTTGTGTGCGAGATGGAACAGAGAATAAAGTGGGAGATGGAGTTTGAAAAAATTTCTAGAAAAGAAGCTATTAAAAGAATAACAAAATCAGACAAAGAAAGAGTGGAGTTCGTAAATAACCTGTTTCACCATGATCTACGCAAAGCCCACTATTATGATTTAGTTATAAGAACCGGGCAGCATATGAGCATACATGATGCTACTAACGTTATAGTAAATCTCGCAAAGAGAAAGTTCTGTATTTAAACATCAATCTAAAACTATTCTTCCATCGACAATAAACAAGCCATATTTAGAGATTATTAAAGGATTGATATCTATAGAAGTGACCTTATCGTTGAAATAAACTAAGTCGCCAATACTATTCAATATCTTTAATAATCTATTTTCGTCTACCTTAATTCCTCTAAAACCGTTCGTTAACTTATCTAAATCAACCTTGTTCAGCATCATATGAAACGCAAATTGAGACAGAGGGTATACTCCATATGATATTTTTTTCAACAACTCCACTAAAATACCACCTAATCCTAAAGTTAGGACTATCTCATCGTCAATACGTTTAGCTCCTATGAATAACTCTACTCCTTTAATCATTTTTTGAACGATAATGTTTTGTGGTCTTAGTTTTGAAAGTTTGTTCATAGAGTTCTTCATCTCCTTTTCTGAACAAATATTGGTAATAACAGCCCCCTGCTCTGTCTTATGCACTATTTGAGAAGACGATGCTTTTATTACCAAAGGAAACTCAAAGTTTTTACTCTGCTCAATAGCATCGTTATTTATTATCTTATAATCAGCAACGGGTAAATCTATTTTTTGAAAAACATCAAAAACAGTGATTAGGTCTAAGCTTCTGTCCTTAGATCTATTCAGAATCACCTCTTTTACTTGATCTAATTGCGGTGACGGTATTAATTTTGAACTTTTAATTTGAGAGTTTCTAGCCTTTCTCCATACAGAGATCTTTGCCAAAGCGTTAACCAAGTTAGTATATTCCGAAAAGTGAACGATATAATTTTCCTCAAACAAAGAATTGATATTCTTAACTGATTGTTCCCCCATAAATACAGGAAACAGTGGCTCTCTAAAATGTCTCTGGAGCTCTGTGATAACATTTGCCGTCTCTTTTATCTCGGTGTTTGCCTGAGGTGTTAATAAAATTATCGTTGACCCAATATTTTTATCCCTGCTCGTTTCCTTTATTACAGCCTCATAATCAAAAGAGCTTGCATCGCCAAGTAAATCTATTGGGTTGTGAATGCTTATCTTCTCTCCCCTGCCAGGCATAGATCTCTTAATCTGTTCTTTTAACTCCTCGGATATATGTTTCAACGGGATATGTTTTTCAACAAGGTCATCTGTAAGCAAAACTCCTGGTCCACCAGCATTAGACAAAATTAACACGGAGTCTGAAATTGGAACTCGATTATAAGAGAATATCTTTAAAAGTGTTAAAAACTCAATGTAGTTATCAGCTCTTATTGCTCTAAATTGAGAAAACAAAGCATCATACATATTATCATCTCCAACAATGCTTCCTGTGTGAGACAGTGCAGCCTTTAAACCCTTCTCTGTTCTTCCTGATTTAAGAATAATTACAGGTTTTTTCTCCGTAGCTCTCTTTAATATTGATTTAAATTTACGTGTGTTCTTAACGCTCTCCAAATACAACGCTATTACTTTTGTGTGCTTATCATTAATTAGAAACTCAAGAGTGTCAGACTCATCAATAATGGTCTTGTTTCCCAAACTAACAAAGTAAGAGAAGCCTAAATTTTTATGAGCGGAAAAATAATCAAGCAAGGCACTTCCCAATGCTCCTGACTGTGAGATAAATCCTATGTTACCTTTCGGAGCCGTTGTTTTAAGAAAAGTTAAGTTAACTGCTCTATTAGTGTTGATATATCCTATACAGTTAGGACCTAATAAGGAAATATTGTTTTCCTTAGCTAATAGACGTAATCTATCTTCCTTTTGTTTTCCCATCTCCCCCATCTCTTTAAATCCGGCAGAAAAAATAACTGCGTTTTTAATGTTCTTTTTCCCCATCTCTTCTAAATACTCAAATATTCCATCTGCAGGTATGGCAAAAACAACCATCTCAACATCTGGTAAATAGTTAATGAAGTTCTTGTTAAATATCTTTCCTTTATGTTTGTTAACTAAATAAATCTTTCCCTTATATCCTTGTTGCAATAGGTTTTTGACCACAAGATATCCTACTTTATTCTTTTTTTCCGACGCTCCTACAACAGCTATTGATTTTGGATTGAAGAAAGATTGCAGTCTTAACATTATCGCGTAACCTTAAATTTTTTTACTTCCTGCTCAAGCTTGTATGCCTCGGTGTTCTCTTTGAAATGATGCCTAACAGGTTCTATTAGCTTATTCAAAGCTTGAGCTACAGCATTCTTCAGATCCATTGGGTGTAGTTCTTTTCTTACAAAAGTGTTCTCTAGATCCTTGTAGGTCCTAAAACTAATCTTTCCTCCAAACCTCTCAGGTCTTTCTACTGTAAACTCGTCTACTCCAAGTCTGTCGAAAGACTCAAAGATAATGTATCTACAATACTCAAGAATAGGATTCATCTCAACAACGCCTTCTGGACAGTAAGATTTGTTAATTTTTCTCCGTATATCCTCTGTTGAGTCGGTCATAAAAATAGAGCTGTCTGGCTTTGATTTAGACATCTTTAACTCCAGTGTCATATCTTTTTTCTCTCCTACTAATTTAATAGGCGGCCTTAAACTTAGTAACATATGATGAGATACTACCACTGGCTTCCAAAAACCAAGCTGCAAACCAACCTCACGCGCAAGCATATTTACTTTACGTTGATCCATTCCCAACTGAGTTATATGCGCTCCTAATGTAAAGATATCAGCCACCTGCATACAGGGATAAATAATTTGTGCAGCGCTCAATTTTTCAGAAGACTCTTCTCTACCCATAATCTGAGCTGTACGTATGAATCGCGCTAGCTTATTAGTCCTCGCAATTCTTAAGACCAACATCCAGTAATCAGAGTCCTTAACAAGGTCTGAGGCCCATATGAACTCAACATTAGAGAGATCCATGCCTGATGCTCTCCAAACCTCTATAAAATATTTTCCAACTGTTTGTATTTTATTCAAATCCCCATCTAACTTATTATTTGCCATGGCATGCCAATCAGCCACCAACATCTTAAACTTAACTCCTGCCTTCGTCATCTTGTTAACATTTATCGCACGCAATAATCCTTGAGCTATATGAATTTGTCCCGAAGGTTCGAAGCCATCATAAGCTATAAGAGGTTTGTTTGACTTTAAGAGTTCCTTTAACTCATCCTCCTGAATTATCTCCTCTCCAACCCCTTTAATCAACTTTAATCTTTCATCTACGCTCAACATAATCTTCATTATACAACAAAAAGATGAATCCTAAAAAACCTTAATCACGTCATCGCGAGAGAATGAAATGAACGAAGCGACCTCCGCCGTTATGATAGATAAAGTCATTGCGAGCGCTAGCGAAGCAATCCCCGCCGTTACGGTATTTAATACTATCGTTTGAGACTTGTACCAATAGTCAGTCTTGCTTTTATATAGGCGGAGATTGCTTCGTCGACCGATAAATCGGTCTCCTCGCAATGACTACTCTAACAGGTCATCGCGAGAGATCCCGACTTGTCGGGAGAGCGCGGCGATCTCCGCCCTAACGAGAGCAAGACTAACTTTCGTATTTATTCTTACACAAGTCATATTAAAAACATAGCGGCGGAGATTGCTTCGCTAGCGCTCGCAATGACGTGCTAAACATTAAGAATAAAGAATTTAAATTCCAAATTACAAATTCCAAGATACAAACCCTAACGGTTGAAGGACGAGGATACAATTTCTAATTAACCTAATTGACCTAATTACTAAACAATAACCAATGACCAAGTACCAATGAATAAGAAAGAAAACAAGAGATGAAGGAACAAAGTATATAAAGGGTATAAAGTATATAAAGGGTATAAAGATTAACGAATAAAGAATATATTAAATCTCTAATTGACCTAATTACTAAACAAATCCAAAGCACTAAATTCCAAGAAACAGGCAAATTTCAATTCGCCTCCGTCAGTTGGCGGATGGTAGACCAATGTTCCAAGTATAAACAGAATTTTAAATGTTTAAAACATTAGTTCATTAGAAATTGATTAGAAATTAAAAATTAGAAATTAGAAATTCTATTTGTGTTCATAATTAGTATTTTTTTCCTCTTTCCTGTATCATAATATCTTACATGGAAACTTTAGGGCTAACATCAACTCATGCAGAGCAACTGCTAAAACAATATGGGCTCAATTCCATAAAATCCCAGCCTAAAAGGACAATCTTAGGAATTTTTTTTGAACAATTTAATAACTTTTTAACATTTTTACTTATTGCAGCAGCAACTGTTTCCATTATTACAGGAGAGATTATTGATGGAGTTTTAATCCTAGTAATTATATTTTTAAACGCTTTATTTGGTCTTTATCAAGAAATAAGAGCCGAAAAATCACTAAATGCTCTTAAAGAAATTACAATCACCAAAACTCGAGTTATCAGGGACGGAGAACAAATAGAGATAGACAGTAAGTTTCTTGTTCCGGGAGATATTGTGTTTATAGAGGAAGGAGTGAAAATACCAGCAGATGGAACTGTAATAGAAGGAATTAACCTTCAAACCAACGAAGCGGCTTTAACAGGAGAGTCATTGCCTATAGATAAATCTAAAGACGATAAGGTTTTTATGGGAACCATTACAGCAAGAGGTAGAGGCTTCTTTCAGGTTACTCAAACAGCTATGCAGACACAATTCGGGAAAATAGCTGATACCATCACAGATGTTCAAGAGTATAAAACGCCATTACAAAAAAAACTAGAAAACTTATCTAAAACCATAGGATATATTGGAATAACTGCATCTATTATTGTCTTAGTTTTATCAATTCTCCAAACTGGCAGTTACTTTTCCTCGTTTCTCTTAGCTGTAGCTTTAGCGGTCGCTGTCGTTCCCGAAGGTTTACCCGCTGTGCTAACCATAACACTCTCGCTGGGAGTCGCAAAGATGGCAAAGAAAAAGGCTATTGTGAGAAAACTTGCAAGTATAGAGGCACTAGGAAGTATTACCGTGTTGGCCACAGATAAAACAGGAACACTTACCGCCAATCAAATGAAGGTTAAAGAAGTGTATATAAACGACATAAAATCGAATGTAAAGAACATTAAAAGAACCGACTACGCTACGAAGCTTTTACTGTTAAACTCTGTTCTCTGCTCCACGGCATCAATCTCACATAAGAACGGTGAAAGAGTTATGCTTGGAGATCCAACGGAAGGAGCTCTTCTCATACTTGCAGAGGATAAAGGAATTAATATTAATGAGGTTCGTACAGAATGGCAACTTATTAAAGAGTACTCCTTTGATAGTAGAAAAAAAGAGATGTCAGTCATCGTTAAGAATCAAGACAAACACCTTACTCTTACAAAAGGAGCTCCAGAAGTAATCCTCAAAAAGAGTAAAAAAATTATTATTAACAATGAGATACTGCTGCTTAACAAAGCAAGAAAAGAAAAGATAGAAAAAACAATAACACGATGGGCTGATGAAGGTCTCCGTGTCTTAGCGTTTTCCTACAGTGATAATAATAAAAAGGAAGGGGATGTCTTTATAGGAATGATAGCATTGTATGATCCTCCACGACAAAATATAGATAAGGTTGTGGAAAAAGCCAAAAACGCAGGAATTAAGGTCTTAATCGTAACAGGAGATAACAAAAAGACAGCCATCACCATAGGAAAGATTACTAAAATCCATCAGTCAAACGATGTTGTGTTAGAAGGAAGTGACATAGATAACATGAGCGATGATGAACTCAAGCAGATCCTCCCTAAAGTATCTATAATTGCCCGCTCAAATCCATTTCATAAGCATCGAGTTGTAAAACTGTTCCAAGAAATGGGCGAGATTGTTGCTGTCACTGGCGATGGTATTAATGACTCAATTGCGTTAAAACAAGCAGATGTTGGTATAGCTATGGGAAAAACTGGAACAGATGTGGCAAAAGAATCAGCAGATATGATTATATTAGACGACAACTTTGAGACAATTGTAAATGCCATAGAAGAAGGAAGAAACATAACTAAAAACTTAAAAAGCGCTATTAAGTATTTATTATCATGTAATATCTCTGAGGCTTTGTCTTTAATAAGCGCCTTAGGAATGGGCATCGCGCATTTATTTTATCCAATTCAGCTGCTTTACATAAATTTAGTTACAGATGGCATTCCTGCTTTAGCTTTGTCATTCTCGCCAAAACAAAGGAACTTGATGAGACATCGTCCTCAAAAGAAACAGATTTTGCTAAGCAAAAAGGACTTAATCCACATAATCATCATTGGACTGTTAGCCACAGTTCTTGTATTGGTCTCTTTGCTAATTTACTCAAAAGACGCCTTGCTTGGAAAAACAGCAGCATTCACAGTTTTAACACTCATTCAGTCCTTTATCTTCTTAGACATGTGGTTAAACAACAAACTTTCTTTTAAAAACACGCGTTTATTAAATAAACCAATATTTATTCTCTCTTTCTTCACTCCATTTATCTTACAATATGTAATAGTTATTTTTCCGACAACTGCCTCCGTATTTAAGATTAAACCTATAACACCGCAGACATTTTTTACAATAGTGCTTTTATCCTTTGTTATCATACCTCTACTAAAGATATTTACCTCCAACAAGCTGCTTAACACCTTAGTCTCCTCTAAGTCAAGTAAGGTATAAGCTAAAAAGAAGTTTTTGCATAGAAAATGTTGGGAAATGATCGAGCAACAAATAAAGAAGTTCGTCGTAGTGAGGATATTCTCGAACCAAAGGAATAACCACATTTATTGGAGAATGTATAAAGTTAAACAAAAGATTCATCTTCAACAGAAAAAGCTTCTCAAGTGTTAATCTGAAAAATAAATACTCCTCCTCCTTTTGCCACTTTTGAAACAGACCTTGAGATAGGCTCATATACTCAAGAAGTTTGTTGTCTCGTTCAGTTATTTTCCCCTTGGCATCAAGCTTCACAACCTCGTCAATAACCTCTTTGTAGATAAAATCTCTTGTTTGATCCTTCACAGCTCTAAACTTGAACCTCGTTTTTTCATGTGTGCTTATGCTCGTTATTTTCCCAGATAATGACCAACTTTTGACAGATTCGCGTAAAGCTATGAAAACAAAAACCAACTTAGTATTAATATCTAAGATGCGTCTGCCTTGCCTAATTATAGAAAGACTTTTATCCCTATTTTTCTCTCTCCATTTACGCAAAACTAAAGGCAGCGTTATGTTTTCCTTGAACAAAGACTCTACCTCCAATTTAGTCTCCTTACTTAAGGAAATAAAATCATCGCGTAGCACGGATTCCTCTATCTTAGATACAAGATATTTAAAATAATTTCTAAAGGGAGCTATATACTGAAAGGCTAACGGCACAGAATGAATATTAAAAATATCCTTTATTTTTTTATAGAGATCTGCTGTCTCTCTATCTGCCTTTATCGGAACTATCGGTTCTATTTTCATTGTGTTTAAAACAAAGTTTCTTGTTTAGGAGGAGCTTCTTTCTTTTCTCGATCTAAACCCTTAATAACCTCTGGCAAACGTGAAAAATCTTTTCTAAAATCCTCTAATACCTTTCCATTGCGCAAAGCTGCAGCAGGATGATACATAGGAAACAAAACTATGTCCATTCCAAACCAACTAATATGCTGAGATTTACCATGAGTCTTAGAGATAAAAGCAGAAGGTAAAAAGAAGTTCATAGCAAAACGACCAAGTGTTACCACAATTTTTGGTTTTATAATCATTAATTGTCTGTATAAAAAAGGCGAACACGCTTTTATTTCATTCGGTTCTGGGTCTCTATTATTAGGAGGTCTATGTTTTAGGATGTTTCCAATAAAGATATCGCTTCTTTTGAGGCCTATCTCTAAAAGAGCGCTGTCTAACAATTTTCCAGCTCGTCCTACAAACGGAATACCGCTCTGATCTTCATAATAACCTGGAGCCTCACCTATAAAAAATATCTCAGCGTCTGGATTACCAGCTCCCGGAACAGGGTTTGTTGCAGTCTTATAAAGTGAACATTTTTTACACTGTTTAATCTCTTCTGCTACCTTCAAAAGCTCGCTCTTTTTGTCCATAAAATGATTATAGCAAAATTAAAATCCTGTATTTATGCCTTATTCAACTAATTTTGAACTAATCATCTCACCACAAATATAAGATTTAGGTATAATGAACGTTATGTATAATATCTCCTTTAGAAAATTAAAAAAAGAAGATAAAGACTCATATCTCCAACTACTGTCGGATAGACAAGATGAGTCTAATGCAAACTATGGAGGAATAATTAATACCGTTTTATCTGAAGGAAAACTTACCTTTGATCAAATATTAAATCAAAACTGGATAACTGTAATTGTCGCCGAACAAAACAAAAAAATAATAGCCACTGTTACTCTTTATTTTCTTCCTAGGATTAGATTATCCGGCCGATTTGTAATTTTTGAGGATGTGTTGGTAGCAAAATCGAGAAGAGGTATGGGTGTAGGAACCAAGTTGATAGAGTACGCTATCAATTACTGCAAACAATTTCATGATGTTAAGAAAATAAAGTTAGGAACAAGAAAAGATAATGAAAAGGCTCAGAGATTTTATTTCAGATTAGGTTTTAAATATAAGGAAAAGCTCCTACAATTACCGCTAAAATAATATTAATAAGAGATATATTTTGGTTACTTCATTTTTCAATTAACTAATTCAGAATGGTGTGTGAATTTATGTTAAATCAAGTTTAAAGTTGCTATTTTATATCTGAATATTTTTACTGTATAATAATAGGCTGTATGACAAAATACATGCCAGCTAAGTTCGAGTCAAAATGGATTAAAAACTGGGATAAGAAGAAAATATATAAAACTGAGAGTGTTAAAGATAAGAAAAAAAAGAAGTATATATTAGTGATGTTTCCCTATCCATCAGGATCAGGTCTTCATGTCGGGCATGTGCGGATCTATACAGGAACAGATGTTATTGCAAGATACTTTAGAATGAAGGGATATAGTGTTCTTCATCCCATCGGTTGGGATGCCTTTGGTCTTCCAGCGGAAAATGCTGCCATAAAAGCTAAAAAAAACCCTCAGGATCTGGTTCCTCGAAACCAGGAAAACTTTAAGCGTCAGATGAAGATGATTGGTCTGTCTTATGACTGGGATAGAGAGCTATCCACTGCTGATCCCAATTATTACGCCATTACTCAGTGGTTATTTATCCAGTTCTTTAAATTAGGATTACTGTACAAAACACAAACACCTGTGTACTTCTGTCCATTTTGTAAAACTGGTCTTGCTGAGGAAGAGGTTCTTCCAGACGGAACTCACGAGAGGTGCGGTAAACCCATCACAAGAAAGCTATTACCACAGTGGATATTTAAGATAACAGATTATGGAGACAGCCTGTTAAAAACACTGAACACGCTCGATTGGCCAAAGGGAATACTGGAGATGCAAAAAAACTGGATTGGTCGTAAAGAGGGTATCGAGATTACATATGATGTAGTTCAAGATAACGAAAAGGTTGATACCATAACCTGTTTTACCACACGACCCGACACTAATTTTGGGGCAACGTTCATAGTTATCGCTCCAGAACACAAATTCGTCACAAAAATTCTACAGGGAAAAATTAAGGTAGACAAAAAGACAAAGGAAAAAGTTGATGAATACGTTAAAAAATCATTAGCTAAAACGGATCTCGATAGAATAGCTGAGGGTAAGGAAAAAACAGGCGTGTTTACTGGATTCTATGCAGTAAACAACCTAAATGGACGTAAGATGCCTGTGTGGATATCTGATTTCGTACTTTCAGAGTTTGGAACAGGAGCTGTTGTTGGAGTCCCCGGGCATGATGTCAGAGACTTTCAATTTGCTAAGAAATTTGGAATAGAAATTATACGAGTTGTAAAGGATAAAGATGGAAATGCAGGTCCAATTAAAGACGAAAAGGATGTTCAAGAAGATGAAGGAATTATGATAAACTCAGAGTTTTTAAATGGATTAAATATACATAAAGCTACTAAGGTTATGATGGATTATTTAGAAAAAAAAGGGTGGGGAGAAAGAAAAGTAAGTTATCATCTGAGAGATTGGATTTTTTCACGACAAAGATATTGGGGAGAACCGATACCAATGGTTTATTGCGAACACTGTGCAAAAAAAGGAATCTCATGGTACTCACTACACAAGAACGATGTTCTTAAAAAAGAGTATCAAAGTAATACTAAACTATATCAGAACATTACAGAAAGATGGGGAAAGAACTCTAAGGATATGGCAGGATGGTTTCCAATAGAAGAAAAATCCTTACCTCTGAAACTTCCCTATGTTGATAATTATAAGCCTTCTGCAACAGGCCAATCCCCGTTGGCTCACATCACAGAATGGACTCAAACAAAGTGTCCCGTTTGTGGTAGAAAAGCAGTAAGAGAGACCGACACAATGCCTAACTGGGCTGGTTCGTGTTGGTATTTCCTAGCCTTCACCTTTTGGAATAAAGAGGGTGTTGTTAAAAAGAAAGGAGAGCAAGTATCAAGGTTATGGGCAAATAAAGTAAAAAACTCTGTTAAAAAATGGATGCCTGTAGATTGGTATGTTGGAGGAGCAGAACACGCTGTATTGCACCTACTCTACTCCCGCTTCTGGGTTCATGCCTTAAATGATATGAATTTAGTAAACTTTAGAGAGCCTTTTATGAAGCTGAGTAACGTTGGTATGGTTCTCGCTGGAGATCATAAAAAGATGAGTAAATCATTAGGTAACGTTATTAACCCTGATGATGTTGTTAAAGAGTTCGGAGCCGATGCTCTAAGAATTTATGAGATGTTTATGGCCCCGTTTGATCAAGAGATAGCCTGGTCTAACAAAGCATTACAGGGTGCATATAGATTTTTAAAGAAAATCTGGCAAATATATCATTCGATTGATAACCTAACAAACAACGCTAAAGATGAGGATAAAGACCTTTTAGCAAAGCTACAAACTACAATAGCAAAGGTTGAGCAAGATATCACAAACGTAAAATTTAACACAGCTATTGCTAAGATGATGGAGTTCGTAAATGAATGGACGAATAAAAAGCTATCAGAACAAAACGCTAAAAAATTCCTTAAGGTGTTGTCACCCTTTGCTCCCTTTATAACAGAGGAAATATGGCAATCTGTGTTCGAGGAAAAAGAATCTATACATCTATCTACATGGCCGAAAGTTGTTATTAAGACAACCAATCTAAGAATAAAGATACCTATCCAGGTTGACGGTAAAGTGAGAGATATTATTACAATTAATAAAGAAATGTCGGAAAAAGCAGTTATTGAGATCGCAATGAACTCTCAAAAGATACAAAAATATCTAAAAAATAAGAAATTCAAGTATATATACATAAAGAATAAAATAATTAACTTCGTTCTGCTCAAAAAATAAGATAAAAATCCTCTTTAGCAAAGAATAATTTTAATTGACAAAGTTGCTTCCTCCTTAAATTTGCCTTAGAAATAACCTTATTAAAAAATAGAGTTTTGAACATAATTATTATATTGTTTTAACGTTGTCAGAACAGTCTATACTAAAATATACTGTTATCAAAATGATCTTCAGTCTATTTTAAAGCCTTATTAAGAATGTGGTAGATTTATAACTCAATGCACGAATAATTATATAAGAATGAAGAATAAAGATTAAAGAATGATGAATACGATTGTACTTTGCATCTAGTATCTTGTATTTAACTATATTTATATATAAAGT
>JALWZV010000067.1 GCA_027002315.1 Candidatus Roizmanbacteria bacterium
AATTTCTAATTCCTAATTTCTAATGATAAACACGTCATCGCGAGCGATCCCGACTCGTCGGGAGAGCGTGGCGATCTCCGCTTTAATGAAAACAAGACTGGCTATTGGTTTAGATTCCAAACACCAGTATTAAATATCATAACGGCGGGGATTGCCACGTCACTCTCTCCGTTCGCTCCCTGCCTGCGGCAGGCAGGCTCGCAATGACGTAACGCGAACACTGTACTTAATTATCAAAGGTCATTTATTAATTTTTAATCTTTAATCTTCAATCGTTAATCCTTATTCTTCATGTCTTTACCTCCTCTATACACCTTATCCCTTTGTCTCTCTGTTCCTTATTTATTAGTATTTGGTCATTGGTTATTGTTTACCTGCCCGCAATCGCTGAAGCGATAGCTTCTGCAAGCGGGGTAATTAGGTTAATTAGGTCAATTAGAAATTTAATAAATTCTTTATTCCTAACTAAATACAAGATACAAAATACTAGATACAAGCCTATTATATCAAAGAACATTTTTTAGCACTTACTATCTATTGCTCCAAAGCAAGATCTATTGTTTTTCTTAAATCAGAGACTTTATCGACAAGATAGCTTGGTTTTGCATTAATTAAACTCTTTCTACTAGAAAAGCCCCATGTAACTGCGATAGACTTTATGCCAACCTTTTTACAGGCCCTCACATCGCCTACTTCGTCTCCTATATAAACAACATTTTTTTTATCCATCTTATACTTATAAAGTATCTCTCTTAAACTTCCCTCTTTACCAAAAGCTCTGCTGTTTGTCTCAACAATAAATGAAAACACATCAATTACATTTAACTTGCGAAAGAACTCATCTGCATTTTCTTTCCTGTTATGAGTAAGCACACCAACTATATAATTAATTTTAAGATTTCTCAAAATATCTACTATTCCTGGAAAAAAAGAGAGAGAGCTCATCTTCTGCCTAAACAGCAATCTACCTTCTCTTATAAGCTGAGGAACCTGCCACGGCCAAATTTTATACTTCCACAATACATAAAGATTAAGATTATTTACCATTTCCTCAAACTCTTCTATTGAGATTAGTTTTCTGTTATGTTTTTTAGCAAGTTCGTTTATTACGTATAAAACAGCCTTCTTACTATCAACCAATGTGCCATCAAAATCAAAAATAACTACTTTTTTCATATAAGTTAAATAAGAGTCTCCATTACTATGAATAGTAAATAAAAAGACAGAAGAATATATGCTTCCCACTTTTCTAACTTTCTTTTAGTAAAACTAAAGATTGTAAAAATTAAAAAACTTAAAAACAATGCTAATATAGATATCCAATATTCATTAAAGTTGCTAAAATTTATCGGTCTTAAAAGAGCAGCTATTCCTATTGCTAAGTTAGCGTTTGTTATTAAGGATCCAAGAATATCTCCAAACACTATTGTATCCTCACCTTCTTGCAAAGAAGACATTCCAACAAAAAGCTCAGGCAACGATGTTCCCAATCCCAAAAGAAAGACTCCTATCAAAAACACATTAATATGCATTGCAGATGATAAAAAGTTTCCAACTCGAATCAGCGTATCTGAAGATATTATCAAGATTAAGGTTGAGACTATCATTATTAAAAATGGTTCTAAGATACGAGTATGATTAAATTTATACTCTATTTTTTTTATAAAACTTTTTATTCTAAGATTTAATCTAGGTTTAGATTGAAAAATATAAATAGAATAAATAAAGAACATTGTAATTAAAAATAGACCATCTACACGCGATATAGATCCATCTAATGCTAGTAAGAATGGAAGAATAGATGAAGCTAGAACCAAAAAAACCGTTCTAAGATTAAAGTCTTCTTTTTTTACGTTAATTGCTTTTCCAGATAAAATAATAATTAAGGGAACCACTAATGCTATGTCAGCTATATTTGATCCTAATGCATTACCAACAGCAACCACAGGTTCTTTTTCTAATGCTGCAGATATGCTAACAAATAATTCTGGAATGGAGGTCATTATTCCAGCAAAAATCCCTGCAAGAGCAAATTTACCAATAACTCCATACTCCGCTATAGATTTAATGGAAGCGATAAATATGCTTGAAGTTTTGTACAAAACAAAACAAATTACAAAGATTAAAAAAAATGAAAGTAAAACTAACATAATAATTTAAATATAACACAACTTAATTTAAGAAAACAATGGTCATATTTTAATCTACTCGCAATGACTTTCCTTAACACGTCATCGCGAGCGATCCCGACTCGCGGGAGAGCGTGGCGATCCCCGCCGATATGAGAGTAAAACAAACCTTTGTGTTTATTCTTACATAAGTTATGTTAAAAACATAACGGAGGAGATTGCCACGTCGACCGATAAATCGGTCTCCTCGCAATGACATGAAAGAATACTCAGTCAATTTACTACAATAATTTCTACCCTTCTAAATAGTGCAATTCAGTTTTAACTATTAATAGAAGATGTCCATCTTATCTTGTTTAAAATCTTTTATCTACCCTTGATATAATACTATCGGTTAAAGCTATGGACAAACCCCCTATTATTAATCCTAAAACAGCTCCAGATAACACATCTAAAAAGAAATGGCACTGAAGATATATCCTTGATAGACCTATCAAAAAAGCTGTTGTGTAATATAACCACCTTCTTTTTTTATCACAAAAAGACAACACTAAGGCTACAGTAAACGCTATTGTTGTGTGTCCTGACGGAAACGATCCACTTGTTGGACAGCTTGATTTCATTATGGGATTGGATATAGCTATTTTATGCATTGTAATCTTTGGTCTTGGTCTGTTAATCGCTTTCTTAACTACAAAAACTACACCCAAAGACAAGAAAAGGCTCACTAAAAGGTATAGTAAAAGTCTCTTGTGATTACGTTCCTCAAAAAGAATAAAAGGAATAGCGACCAAAAACCACACTCCTAAAGACAAACCTCTTTGTGAAAAAAAAGAATTAAAAATATCCATAATATTATTATGTGGAAGAAAATTGTTGATGAGATGTGTCGTGTATAAATCTACGTTTATTAAAAAACTAACCATAAACTTAGTTTAGCATATTTACTGTTTATAAATTAAAAAGATTGAATATAATCAGAGTATGGAACTGATAATAGTTGTCATACTTCTTGTTTTTATACTTATAATATCTTTCTTTATATTCCCCCAACTCTCAATAATCCCATATTATCCAACAAATCCAAAAGACTTAAAACAGATCTCAAGCATATTAGATATTAAAAATAATCAATCTATCATAGATCTCGGAGCAGGAGATGGAATGGTTGTATTCTCTTTGGCTAGTTATGCATATATCCACAAACTATCCACAAAATTTGTAGCAATAGAGATTAACCCTGTGCTTGTCTTAATACTTCAAATTAGACGTTTCTTTCATCCAAATAAAAAGAATATAAAAATTATGAAAGCAGATATATTTAAGTTAGACTATTCTAACTGGAAAAGTACAAACCCTGTGTTTTATATCTACATCTCCCCCTGGCTTATAAAAAAACTTATCAAAAAAATTCAACAGGGTGTTAAAAACTTTACTCTAGTTTCATATATGTATGAAGCCAAACAACACAAGCCTAAAAAAATTACAAAGGGAATACATAAAACGTACCTCTACGATATAAAATCTAAACCTTAAGCGAATAAGCCTTAATCATTGATGAATGAAGAATAATGATAAAATTTCTAATTCCTAATTCTTAATTTCTAATCAATTTCTAATTAACTAATGCTTTAAAC
>JALWZV010000068.1 GCA_027002315.1 Candidatus Roizmanbacteria bacterium
ACTTATAACATCCTCTCAAATATCCCTTTAAAAGAATGGAAACAAAATAAACTTAAAATTATTTGAAATTTGATGTATGATGATAATATATCATATAAAAAAAATCAGTTTTGTCAAGTAGATATTTAGTCTGCTAATTTTATTAATATGGATAATAGTGCATTAGGACAAACCAAACGGTTACTGCAAAAAATAGAATCTGTTCAGATGCCAGAAAATCTAAGACAAAAGGCGTATGAACAAATAGAAAGGATTGGACTTGTTCTAAAATATGGCGGTAGTTTCTCACAAATTGATATCACAGAGAAATATATAGATTGGATAACCTCTCTCCCTTGGTATACGAGAACAGAAGATTTAATTGATCTGGACAAAGCTAAAGAGCTGCTTGATAAAGATCATTATGGAGCGGAGCAGATTAAAAAAAGAATACTAGAGTATTTATCTGTGCTTAAATTACAAAAAGAAAACAAGGAAGTAAAATCATATCACGCTCCTATACTATTCTTTGTCGGATTAGTAGGAACAGGTAAAACAACATTCGCTCTCTCTATCGCTAAGACTCTTGGTCGTAAACTAATTAGAATTCCATTTGGGGGTCTATCTTCTCCTCTTGATCTACGAGGTCAGTCAAAAACTAAACCTGAATCAGAGCCAGGTTTAATCATTAAAGGTTTAAGAAGGGTTAAGACCAAAAATCCTGTTATTCTTCTTGATGAATTAGATAGAATAGATCCAGAGTCAAGATCATCGATAATGGGGGTTCTTGTTGAACTACTTGATCCAGAACAGAACAATGCTTTCACAGATTATTTCATTGACTATCCTTTTGATTTGTCACAAGCAATATTTATAGCAACTGCTAATAATACCAGAAGCATACCTACCGCTGTTATGGACAGGCTTGAGGTCATCCAAATGCCATCTTACACTGATAGTGAGAAGATAATTATCGCTAAAAATTACGTCTTGCCTCGTCTGCTCAAAGAAGCTGGTCTCAATCCTGACACTATTAAAATAGAAGACTCTGCATGGGAAAAAATAACTCGACCGCTTGGCTATGATTCTGGAATCAGAAGTATGGAAAGAACGATTGATGGAATTGTACGTAAAGTTGCATTTAAAATCGTCAAAGGTGAGGGAACATCTTTTGTTATCAACGACGCAAACCTTAAAGAGTACTTAGGGTAAAACACCAAAGAAAATTAAAACCTCTCTCATCAATTCTTGTCACAAATATCTTACTTTTAAGGTAAAATATACTTTGTATTTGTGGTTATTAGCTTAGCAACTCGATGGCTTGGTGGCGAAGTGTTCAATGAGATCAATCTTTTTCGAACGAAGTGAAGAAAAAGATTAGAGCGAATTAATCCGCCTTGGGCGGAGAAGTTATAATAAAGTAAAGATGTTTTGTTAGAACATGTGGACAGTTGAACTTTAAAAAATTTCATAGGCTTGGTGGCGAAGTGGAAACGCGGCGGTCTGCAAAACCGCTATTGCAGGGGTTCGATTCCCCTCCAAGCCTCAAAATTATGATTTCAAAAAACCGAAGGAGGATGGTTGAGGATAGTTCTAAACGTTTAATTTAGAGAAAGCGGGTGGTATGTAACTAACTGGAGAGGTGGCAGAGTGGTTGAATGCGCAGGTCTTGAAAACCTGTAAGGTGGCAACACCTTCGGGGGTTCGAATCCCCCCCTCTCCGCTATTAATTAGTGTTACCGCTCAAGTCTATAAGAGAACAAGTATCGAGTTTTATGTTAACAAAAATAAGTAAACACTTACAAAATTTGGCAAAAAAATCTAAGGCTATTAAAAAACAATTCTATCCTTCTGAAAAAGAAAAGAAATCTTCTCTTCGTGCCTCACTTGATCCTTTAAGTGAAGAAAAATATAAGAAAACTAAAGGTTTGATACATAAATATCCCAAAAGAGTGTTAGTGGAATTAACATTAAATTGTGCCGCTTTTTGTAGATTTTGTACAAGAAGACGCGACGTATCTAACATAAAAAAAGGTATTCTTTCTCCACAAAACATCAAGGATATAATGGATTATATTTACTCTCAATCTAAAATTAATGAAGTAATTATATCGGGAGGAGATCCTTTGACCACTCCTAAATTATTGATCTTTTTTTTACAAAAGCTTTTAGAATCAAGACAAATAAAAATAATCAGAATTCATACACGTGTTCCTGTTTCAAATCCTAGCTTCGTAACAAAAGAACTTTTAGATATCTTTTCAAGGGTTAATACTGTCAAGCCACTTTATATTGGTATTCATTTTGAACACCCTGATGAAATAACTCCTGTTACAATAAAAACTATTTCTAGCTTAAGGAAAACTGGAGCAATTTTGTTCTCACAATCTGTTTTTCTAAAGGGAATTAACGATTCTTATGAAACACTAGAAAAATTATTTACTAAACTATCTGAGCTTGGAATAAGACCTTACTACATTTTCCACTGTGACCTAGTTAAAGGTATCGAACATTTTATTGTTCCTATCGAAAAAGAAATTAAAATAATGACAAAACTAAGAAAAAATCTATCGGGAATAGCTTTTCCTTTTCATGCTATCGATGCTCCAAAAGGATTTGGTAAAATTATCGTTCCTCTAAAATTTTGGGAGTTTAAAAAAGATTACTTTCGAGACTTTAATATGAAAAAGATATTAATGTATCCTTAACTTTTCTGAATCTATTTAACTAAATTTCGTTATAGTAAAAAATTAAAAACAGCTCAACCAGTGCAAATTACATCCACTAACATCTAAGCATAATAATTACAAACAAATAAAATTTTCATCCAAGAGTTATAGTTGTCAAAAGGACTACATGGTTATATGCTTAGCTCTAGTGTAACAGTACTCTATAAGCGAGTAGAAATTCAAGTTTTCTTATATCTCCCAAACTTTGCTTAATTATACCTCCTTTTCCGGGTTTAATAGCCCTAACATCCTATTTTCACACAGTCTAGTTACTTTTTTAATATCCTTACCTTTATTATCCCCTGCCTCAAATCCCACACTTGTCAAACTAAACGACTCACCTACCCGCAAACAAATTGTTCGACTACCTTCATAGCTTATAGCAACAGGAACAACTGGTACATTTTGGTTACCAAGCATCATCCGTGCCAAACCCGTTCTAAATTTCCCTTCTACTTCAGGAGTACGAGTACCTGTCGGAGTTATCCCTACTACATTACCAGCTCCGTTGCTTAAAAAATCAAACATTGCCTCCATTACCCTGTGACCCCTATCTGCTTTTTTTTCTCTTCTTAAAAACCTAAAAGCAGGTTCAACATTAATACCCCTTTGATGAGTTGGTAAAAATCTTACCCCGACAACTCTCATTAATTTGTCAAACACAGAAATACCAAATGACCCCTTCTTTTGCCAGTTAGGAGTAGTGTATTTCTCTGCCATAGGAATTCCAGCTTTCTTTACATTAGATAAATGTTCCCTTAAAAGAGGTATCACTAGAACATCTTTCGTAGAAGGGTGGTTGGCGTATATAATAACTGAACCTTGTTTTAACTCTTCATTCACCTCTCGTAATCTTTGTTTACTCTCCTCATCTAAATCAAACGTATAGAACTTTTCGGCAACAAATAAAGAAGCAGTTGCTAACAACCCTAATGCTCTTTGTTGAAGTTTTTCCTTCACTTCATCCCTATGTTTAAATAATCTTTCCACTTTACATATAATAACCTATAATAAAACCAA
>JALWZV010000069.1 GCA_027002315.1 Candidatus Roizmanbacteria bacterium
AAATTAGAAATTAGAAATTATTTACTTACTGGGTATCTCGTAATAAACAAGCAGGTCTTTAGCTATCTTGAAAAATACTGGTGCTGCTGTCTCTGCTCCCCAAGGTGAGGCTTTAGGTTCAAAAAGAGTAATAAGCATAATGAATTTAGGTTTGTCAACCGGCGCGAAACCAATAAAAGAGGCAACTGTTTTATTAGGATCGTATTTTCCGTTTACAGGTATCTGAGCTGTACCAGTTTTACCTCCTATATCATAACCATCAAGTTTATATTGCTTCACCTCTCCCTTATCAACAACTAAGTAAAGGTAGTGTTTAACTATTTTGTCAACTTTGTCGTTTAATATCTCACTATTAATATCAGGAAGAATATCTCTTTTTTTATCAGATGTAATTATTGATTTAACAACGTATGGTTTTAACAATTTTCCTCCATTAATCAAGGTAGAAAAGGCACGAACTATCTGAATCTGAGTAACACCGATACCCTGTCCAAAAGTAACTGTGTCGTAATCAATTGGGTACCATTTTGATTTGAGTTTTCCAGCAGCTTCACCATCCAGATCTATACCCGTCTTTTTGCCAAATCTATATTTGTTAAGATACTCAAGAATCTTCTTTCTACCTAATTTTCTTCCAATTTTTACCATACCTACATTAGAAGAACGCTCCAACACTCTAGCTATTGTTATCTTGCCTTCATACTTGTTATCCCAAGTTCTAATTAAATGACCGCCAACCTCTACAGGACCATCCTCATTTACAATGGTGTTTTCTTTTATTGCTTTCTCCTTCAACGCTGCTGCCACAATAAGAGGTTTAAATATTGATCCTGGTTCATAAACAGTAGAAATTGCAGGGTTTACAAAATATTTTTCAGAAAATTTATAATATTCGACTTGTGAATAATCTGGTAAGCAAACCATGGCTAAAATCTCCATTGTGTTAGGGTTTGCAACTATTCCGCATGCCTGTTTAGGTTCATAGTGTTTCATGGCATACATCAAGTTCGTTTTAACTGAAGACTGAATAGTTTTATCAATGGTAAGAACTAAGTCCGAACCGTCTTGCTCTTTTATTATTTGTTTAATGTCAGTAAACATAGATTTACCAACAGAATCACTCTTTAACTTAATTACTCCAGTTAAGCCCGACAGCTCTCTGTTATAATAACCCTCAACCCCAAAATATCCAACACTCTCTCCCTCCTCATTTTTACCAACAAATCCTAATAAATGAGCTGATAGTGATGCTTCTGGGTAATAACGTTTGTTTAACTTATCAAAACCCACTCCATATATGTTCATCTTTTTGATTTTATTTCTCGTCTCAATATCTAGATCTCTAATCAGTGGAACCCAAACTTTATCAGAGTGTAGTATTGCAGATAAACTTGATTCTTTTACTTTTGTTACTTTTGATATTTGTTCTGCTACTTTATCCTTATCTTTAATTAACTTTGGTTGGGCAAAGAGCAAAAACCTCGGCTCATTTGAAACGAGAGGGCTCATATTTCTGTCATAAATCTTTCCTCTCTCAGGGTATATTTTCCTTATACTCATGTTATCTTGAGTATTGTATTGAGAGTTAATAGGGTTAATTAACTGAATATAAAATAATTTAGTTATAACCATTAAAAAACCAACTATTACAAACCCAAAGAGTAGTTTTTCTTTCATTGTTATTTATTATACGCGAAGAACAAGAAATCTCTAGACACTATTTGAGGTTTTTGTGTAAATCCTAAATCTTCAGCCTTTGATTGAGCATAGCTAAGAGAATCAACAAATGAAATTTTATTTTTTAATACCAAATTCTTCTCCTTAAGAGAGTGTAACTCCTGTCTATAAATTGCTATTTTTTTCTGATTAGCAATATTCAACCACAGAAAAAACATGTTTGAAAACACTAATACTGCCAGTATTAGTAAAAAAACTTTAGAAAAAATTTTATTTCTCATATCTTTTCAAAAACACGTAATATAGCCGACCGTTCAAATTTTTTAACCCCCTTTATGGGCTTTCTCAAAACACTAACTAATCTCTTGTCTTCTGTACAAACTCTTTTAACAATCCTATCCTCAACGGAATGAAAACTTATCACACATAATCTTCCATTTTTCTTTAAGACACCACTTGCCCCTTTTAAACCACTCTCTAAATTAGCAATCTCATTATTTACCTTTATGCGCAAACTCTGAAAAATTCTTCTTTTCGTTCTCTCATTTGTTCCCTTAACATTCTCGATACACTCAACTAAATCTTTAACTCTCCACTCATCTATGTTTTTCCTTTTCTTCACAACTTTCTGAGCTATTTCATAGGACATAATTTCTTCTGAGTACCTTGAAAAAATCTCCTCTAACTCGGTCAAACTGCTTTCCTCTAAGATATCGGATGCTGTTTTTTCAAACTCATCACTCATTCTCATATCTAAAAACTCTTCTCTTCTCTTGAACGAAAATCCTCTTTTACTATCCGCTATCTGAACAAATGAGATTCCTAAATCAAAAATAACACCGTCAACAAGGTTAATTCCTAATTTAGTAACAATATCCTTAATATCAGCAAAATTTCCCTGTAAAAGTCTTAGATTCTCATTATTAGGAAATTCCTTTCTTAACCTCTCAATCTGATTTGTATCTAAGTCTATTCCGATAACTTTGCCTCCTTTTTTTAGAATCTCCCTTGTATGACCACCTTGACCAACCGTTGCATCAACATAAACTCCATCTCTCTTTATCTTAAGTTCATCTATCACATTTTTTAAAAGTACTGGTGTATGAGTTACGTTTTTCATAAGCTCTGTCTTATCTTGTATTTCTCCCACAACTTCGGACTCCAAATCTCAAAATGATCACCAACACCAATGATTACTGCTTTACTAGTCAAACCCGCATGTTTCATCAAGTTACTTGGAATAATAAACCTTCCCTGCTTGTCTATTTCTAAATAAGAAGTTGAGGAAAAAAGAAATCTTTTTTTATCCAGATTATCCTGATCTAAAAGGGATGAAGATAGAAATTCTTTAGATCTACGTTCCCAATCCTCTTTGTTATATCCAGAGAGGTAAAACCCGAATCCTTTTGTTAAAATAAATAAGTTCCCTTTTATAAGTTTTCTTATTTTTTTTGGAATTACAATACGGCCTTTTCCAGTAAATGATACAAGATATTCACCATAAAACACCATATACAACCATTTAAAACCATTTTCAACAAAAAGTCAAGTTATAATTATATGAATAACATTATTAAGAAAACAAAAAAATTACTCTTCTTAGAACAAAAATCCATCTTCGCGTCTGCTCTGATCATTGGATCAATGATTGTGATATCAAGAATGTTTGGTTTTGTTAGATACAGAGTATTGGCAACAATGTTTAACAAAGCACAGTTAGATATTTATTTCGCGTCCTTCCGCATTCCTGACATAATTTTTGAGATATTAATAAGCGGAGCGCTAACAGCCTCTTTTATTCCTATTTATATTAAATATAAAAAGGGTGACGATTTCTATAACAAATTATCCTCAATAATAAATCTTTTAATAATAACTTTAGGATTGGCCATCTTAGTCTCATTTATCTTTATGGGTCAAATTGTTAAGATAATAACTCCGGGCTTTAACTCTCAACAAGAAGCATTGGTTGTGTACTACTCCAGAATTCTATTGCTTGGTCAACTACCATTCCTCATTGCTGGTAATATTGTTACCGGTATAGCTCAAGCAAATAAGATATTCTTTATCTCTGCTATCTCTCCCATTTTCTACAACCTATCAATAATAATCTTTACCATAGCTCTCGCTCCATCAATAGGATTATTAGCTCCAATTATCGGTGTAGTTATCGGAGCACTGCTTTTCCTAACCATTCAAATCCCTGTTATTAAGATTACAGAGTTTAGATTTAAAAAGGTCCTTCAAAAAAGCAAGGCATTGATAGAGTTTATCAGAATGGTCATCCCTCGTACTTTTACTATTATAGTCTCTCAAATAGATGCTACTGTTGATTTGAGTCTAACAACGCTTATAAGCACAGGAGCCTACACAGAGTTTTATTTTGCTCAAAGATTGCAGCTTCTACCCGTTTCTATATTAGGGATGGCATTTGGACAAGCATCGTTACCATATCTTTCTCAGATGTACCATGAAAAACGCATCGAGGACCTAAAAAAAGTCGTTGTGAACTCCATCCTCAATATCTTTTTCTTCATCATTCCAACCTCAGCCATTCTTATCTTCGCAAGAACACCAATAGTGAGATTATTTTTTGGTGGACAAAAGTTTGACTGGGATGCTACTGTTAAGACAGCAGTTATATTGTCATATTTCGCCATCTCAATCCCGATGCACTCAATATATTACTTTATTGTGAGAATATTCTATGCATCCCTCGATTCAAAAACGCCTTTTTACGTCAGTCTTATATCAACAACAATCAACACTGTTTTAAGTCTGTTTTTTGTGTTGGTTTTGCATTTACAAGCATGGTCACTAGGTCTGTCTTTCACGATCACAATAACATTTAACACGTTACTGCTCCTGATAATACTCATAAAAAGATTAAAAGGTCTTGATATAAAAAGACTTGTTCTTGAAACACTAAAGATTACTCTCTCTGCGTTTATCTCAAGCATAGGGGCTTATTACCTAATGAAATTTTTAGATGGTATTGTGTTAAATTTAACGAACACAATCAACGTCATAATACTTCTTGCGGTCACATCATTTGTATACTTTTCTATTTATATATTTCTAGCGTGGCTTGTTCAAATTGAGGAGCTTTACTTAATATTTAAGTTAATTAGCAAAGCAAAAACTCTTAAACAGAAAGTTATAGAATTATATTTACCAGTTGAATAATATATAATTTAAGTATGTTTATTAAACGATTACTGTTAACGTTAGGGATACTAATATTCCTCGCAATTGGTTTTTGGGGATATTACACCATTGAGTCTCAACCAGTAGATAGAAATAACCGCTCAGAAAAAATCTTTGTTATTCGCCAAGGTGAAAGCTTAAGCGATATTGCAAGAAATTTAGAAAAAGAAGAGTTCATTAAAAATAGAGTTGTGTTTTACATCATGGTTAAAAAAATGGGGTTAGAAAAGAAAATTCAGGCAGGTGATTTTAAATTGTCTCCGTCTATGAAACAAGAAAAAATAATCAAAACATTAACACATGGAACACTTGATGTCTGGGTAACAGTCATTGAGGGTCTAAGAAAAGAGGAGATTGCAGAGATAATGAACAAAAAAATTGGTATTAGTACAGATAAGTTCTTGAGTGCCTCTAAAGGTTTAGAGGGGTTTTTGTTTCCAGATACATATTTAATACCAAAAACGGCTACAGCAAACCTTGTCGTCTCAATAATGAAAAACAACTTTAATAAAAAGTATCAACAAGCCTTAAAAAAAACACCTAAGAATAATAATTTAAGCAAATTAGAAATAGTAACCTTAGCGTCTCTTATCGAAAAAGAAGGTAAAAAAAACAGCGATAAAATGATTATAGGTAACATCCTGTACAAAAGATTAATAAATGAGTGGCCATTACAAATTGACGCAACTATCCAATATGTTCTCGGGTATCAAAAAGACGAAAAAACATGGTGGAAAAAAAACCTAACTAACCAAGATTTAAAAATAGACTCTCTTTATAATACATATAAGTATAAAGGTCTGCCTCCTGGCCCTATCTGTAATCCTGGACTAATCTCAATAGAGGCCGCCCTCTCAGCTACAGGAAAAACACCTTATTGGTTTTATATCTCAGATAAAAAAGGAAACATTCACTTTAGCAAAACAGTAGAAGAGCACTCAAACAAAATAAATAATTACTTAAATTAAGAAGCTTAAGCCCGTTTTATCTCACTTAGAAGTTGCAAACTGGTTCTTCCTTGAGGGTCAACTTGAATAACCTTAACCTTTACATCATCGCCAATCTTAAAAAGTTTCTCGACATCCTTGATAAAACCCTTCCCCATTTTAGAAACATGAACAAGTCCATCTTTGCCTGGAGCTATCTCTACCACTATTCCAAATGGAAGAACTTTTGTTACCTTGCCGTCAAAAATTTCTCCAACCTCAACATTTTTAATCATACCCTTGATTAACTCTACAGCCTTGTCTACTTTAGATTTATCATTACCAGTTATACTGACTTTCCCATCATCAGAAACACTAATGTCTGTCCCTGTTATCGCTATTAAGTTCCTTATATTCTTTCCTCCCGGACCTATAATTTCTCCTATTTTATCCTGAGGAGGTTTGAAAACAACAACCTTTGGTGCAAATTTAGAGACCTCAAATCGTGGTTTATTAATGACACTACTCATAAGATCCAAGATCTTGAGTCTTGCCTCTCTAGCTCTATTCAATGTGTCTTTTATCATTTGATCTGTAAGACCATGAACTTTTACGTCTAATTGTATTGCAGTTATTCCACTTTTCGTACCTGCAACCTTAAAATCCATATCGCCGTAAAAATCCTCAACGCCCATAATGTCTGTCAAAAGTACGTACTCATCTTTTCTAGATATCATTCCTACAGATATTCCAGCAACTATGTCCTTAATCGGAACACCTGCATCCATTAACGATAGTGTAGAACCGCATGTTGAGGCCATCGATGTAGAACCATTGGAGGCTAAAACCTCAGACACAACTCTAATTGTGTAAGGAAATTCCTCAGAAGATGGTAGAACAGGAATAAGAGCTTTTTCAGCTAAAGCACCATGACCAATCTCACGTCGAGATGGATAACCAATGCGGCCAGTCTCACCTACAGAGTATGGAGGCATATAATAATGGTGAATGTATCTTTTTACTTCCTCTCCCTCAGGACTCTCTATTAGTTGTTCAAGATCAGGTGAACCTAAAGTTGCAATAGACAATACCTGAGTATTTCCTCTCTGAAATATAGCGGAACCATGAGTTCTAGACAAAACAGACACCTCTGCATAAAGCTCTCTTATCTCATCTATCTTTCTTCCATCGACTCTTTTTTTATTATCTAAAACATACTTTCTCAACATCTCTTTTAACACATACTCAAGGTTTTTATCGATAACCTTTTGATCGAGAGAGTTATCAGCATCTGCAACCAAATCAATTATTTTCTTTCTTACGTTGCGTTTCTCTTCCTTAGAAAGATTATCAAACAAAAGACTTTTAGCATCCGTTAAACAATGTTTTTTTATTAAGTTCATTACCTTCGCATCAGCCTCTTCCTCTACTACTTTTTCTTTTGGAGCTCCTACTTTTTCACGTAGGTTCTCAATCGCTTCGATTACTTTTTTGTTCTCGCTTTTAGCTAAAAGAATTCCCTCATATATAATGTCCTTAGAGATTTCCTCAGCTCCAGTCTCAATCATCACGACCTTGTCCTTAGTAGAAGAGACAACTAAGTCTAATGATGAAAACCTTTGTTCGTCCTCTGTAGGGCTAACTATATAATTCCCTTCTCCATTACTTTTAACATATCCTATTCTCATCATACTAATTGGCCCGTCCCATGGAATTGGAGATATATGTAAGGCTGCCGAAGTGGCTATTCCTGCTAAAATTTCTGGCGAGTTTACTCCATCAAATGAGAGTAATGTTATAACTATCTGTACATCTCTTTTATAACTCTTAGGAAACAATGGTCTAATAGATCTATCGATAAGTCTTGCTCTTAAAATAGCGTCATCGGAAGGTTTTCCTTCTCTCTTTACCCATCTTGATCCCTTAATCTTGCCTCCAGCATATAATTTCTCTACGTAAGACACGGATAAAGGAAAGTAATCCAGGTCGTCTCTTTTTTCTCCAACTGTAACAGTTACCAAAACAGAGGTTTCGCCTAAACGGGCAAAAACCGCACTTGTAGCATAAGGAGCTAATTTACCAACTTGGAATGTTAATAAAGTGTCTCTTAACTGAACAGATTCCTCCGTAATTTTATGTTTTATCATTGTTTAATTATTTTTTAAGACCTAGTTTAGAGATTAATTTCTTATATCTCTTTTCGTCAAGCTTCTGAAGATAGTTTATAATCCTTCTCCTCTTAGCAATTATTTTTAACAACCCTCTTCTTGAGTGATTATCTTTCTTATTTTGCTCTAAGTGTTCACTAAGCTTGCTAATCTTGTGGGTTAATAAAGCTATTTGAACCTCTGGAGAACCCGTGTCTCCTTTTTGTTGAGCAAACATCTCAATAATCTTTTGTTTATCATCTGGAAGTTTAACCATAGATGGAAATTATAATCAATTAAAGTTTGTAATGCAAGAGCTGTATTAATTAAATTTTTTTAACTGATTATTATTTATCACCTTGTTAGCTAAATTAAAATTTAGCATCCTTATGCTTTTGACTTTAATCCTCTTTCCATTTAAAATTAAAAACAAATATGCCTAGAAGAAAAAAATTTATAAAACTGCCATTTTTAAAAACAAAACTTAATAAATACACAACACTGAATATCGTTGGATTTATTCTTTTAGGAATAAGCCTTATTGCCATAATATCGTTCGCAAATCTTGTATATCCAGGATCATATCAAAATAATCTGTTATCAAAAATCAATCTCTATCTTCTAGACTCATTTGGCGGCCTGGCATTGTTTCTACCTATCTTGATTGCTCTGTTTTCTGCTCTATTTTTTAATAGTAAAAAACTAAAAATAATTAAACCTCATATTGTTATAGGTTTTCTGATGATTTTTATTGCCTTACTGGGATTGATAAATTCTGGAAGCTATGGGACATATATCTGGAAAACACTACAATATGACTTTTCTGTACTTGGAGCTTTTGTTATCCTGGCAATATTTTTCATCATAGGGCTTGTCTTGTTCTTTGATACTTCTGTTGATAAGTTTGTTGTATTTAGTATCAAAGTTTTTAAAATTAAATTTAAATTTATCTTTAACCTGTTCTTTTCAAGCAAAAAAGAAGGCCGCATTAAGAAGGAAAAACTTAATAAAAAAGAGGAAAAAAATCAAGGTCTATTTAAAATTACTCAAGATAAGAAAATACGTATAAACAAAGGTCCTGTCTTAAATAAAACACAAGAATCTCTTAACACAAACCTGAGTTCAGGTAAAGCATCTCAGATGAAAATCAGACCTCTTGATAACTCCTTATCATCAACCTGGGTTTATCCCACAATTAACTTGTTTAGCGATTTAGCTCAGACCGATGCAGATAGAGGAGATGTAAAAGCAAACGCAGATATCATAGAGCAAACTTTGAGAAGTTTTGGTATTAACGCAAATGTTGACGAGATTAATTTTGGTCCTACTGTCACTCAATATGCTTTAGGGATTAGTCAAGGAACAAAATTATCAAAGATTACAAATCTATCAACAGATTTGGCTTTAGCATTAGCAGCTCCTCAAGGACAAATAAGAATTGAGGCTCCAATTCCAGGAAGAAGACTTGTAGGAATTGAGGTGCCGAACAACAAGCCTCAGATAGTAACATTAAAAAACTTACTTGAGACACCTCTCTTAAAAAATCAACCAGATCCATTATTGGTTCCCTTAGGAATAGATGTTAGCAACACACCTCAGGTTGCAAGTATAGGAAATATGCCTCACGTCCTAATAGCAGGTACAACTGGTTCTGGTAAGTCTGTACTTCTGAACTCTTGGATTACCACAATGTTATTCAGAACTACACCTTCCGAGCTACGTTTAATCTTGGTGGATCCAAAAAGAGTGGAGCTAACACTTTACAACGGAACACCTCATCTACTGAGCGAGGTCATTGTCGACCCAATAAAGGTGATCTCTGCTCTCAAATGGACGGTATCAGAGATGGATAATAGATATAAGGAATTTGCGAAGGCAGGCGTACGTAATCTAGAAGGGTATAATAAACTGGAAGGTGTTGAAAAGAAACCTTACATAGTCTTCGTGATAGATGAGTTAGCAGATATTATGATATTTGCGGCAAGAGAAACGGAAGAACTGATAACAAGGATCGCTCAGATGGCTAGAGCAACAGGAATACACTTAGTGTTAGCAACACAAAGACCATCGGTGGATGTAATAACAGGTCTGATGAAGGCCAATATTCCAACAAGAATAGCGTTTAATGTTTCCTCTCTCATAGACTCCAGAGTTATTATTGATTCACCAGGAGCAGAAAAGCTTTTAGGGAGAGGTGATATGTTATTCTTACCACCAGACAAACCAAAACCAAAACGTATCCAAGGTCCTTTTGTCACCGAAAAAGACGTTAAAAATATCGTAGGATTTCTAAAAGCTCAGGTTCCAGAGATTCATTACACAGAAGAGGTTGTTGAACAAGACGTGAGAATAGGAGGTAAAAATGGGTACTCAACATCAACAACAGAGGATAAAGATCCTTTATTTAACCAAGCTTTGAATGTTATTATGCAGTTTAATAAAGCCTCGGCGTCATTTTTACAAACTAAGTTGAGGGTTGGGTATAATCGAGCAGCTCGCTTAATCGAACAACTTGAGTCAGAAGGGTATATCGGTCCGTCTAGAGGGTCTAAACCACGAGAAATACTAAAAAGAGTTGGAACAACTGAGAATTCATCTGACTCTGACCTGCTTTGAGATTAGTTTTACCACCACATAATCTCGTTTACCTATAAGCACGCCTCTATTCTTTCCTCTCTATAATTCTAACTATCTTTGGCTTATCGCCATCATGATTGCAATCTACGCAGTAACTTGAAAACGGGTCTTTTAAAATAGTTTTCTCTCTTTGTTCTGTGTTAGTATCGCCTTCCTTTGCTAACTTATCATTATCTTTATTTACCCATACCTTCTGTTTTGAGTTATCAGTTTGTGTAGGAACCGTCCCCTTAATGAAATACTCAAACCTCGTCTGGCAAGAGTTGTCTTTTTGTGGTAATAATCCAGAAACGGTGCAGATCTGTTTTCCTACTATTCCTTCAGGCTTTATCGGCCATAGATCAGGTTGGTTTTTAAGCACAAAACTCATTACTTTGTTCCAGATAGGAGCTGCACCTGTTATGCCTGATGTTAGGTAGGGATTCATAGGCGAATTATCGTTATTGCCAACCCAGACAGCAGTTAAGAAGTTAGGAGTGTACCCTATGGTCCAGTTATCCCTCTTGTCATCTGTTGTTCCTGTCTTAACTGAGACCGCCTTTCCTCTTATGACCAATGCAGATTTTCCTCCAAAAGCTTGCATACGTGCATTATTGTCAAGTAAGATATGTGATATTAAAAATGAGGTCTCCGGAGATATGGCTCTTTTTCCCTTAATTAAGGTGAACTTTGGCATCTTTAAACTCTTCCTTACATCTTGAACAAAATTAGGGTCCTTGAACTCTTTTATAACCTTACCATTTTTATCCTTAACTTTTAGAATACTGGTTAATTTTCTAGGAACACCTTGGTTCGCAAACGACGAAAACGCCTGAGCCATCTCTGTCATATGAACATCTCCTCCTCCCAATGTTAATGATAATCCATATTTAGATGGATCTTTCCATGTGGTTATTGTAAAAGCAGATGAAGATGCAACAAGCTCTTTAACACCGTTTAATGCAAGAACCTTAACAGCTGGGATATTAAATGAGTTTCCCAAAGCGAACCTCACCTGTACAGGACCATGAAATTTACCGTCGTAGTTAACAGGACAGTAAGAACCAGCCTGCCCAGGAGCCATAAAACAAGTAGGAATGTCTAAAAGCATTGTGGCCGGTGTAATCAGATGCCTCTCAATTGCCACAGCATAATTCAACGGCTTAATACTACTACCAGGCTGTCTAAGAGCTGTTGTAACATTGAAGGAGCCTGATGGTGTGGCAAAGAAGTCATAAGAACCAACCATGCTGAGTATCTCTCCTGTTGATGGTCTTGTAACCAAGACTGCTCCGTTGGTTACATTAAGCTTACGTATCTTGTCTA
>JALWZV010000070.1 GCA_027002315.1 Candidatus Roizmanbacteria bacterium
TTTATTATTATCTCAGTGTATTATTTCTCTTCAGCTTTTAATATAATTCCTAGTCCACCAATTGCTTTTCTAATTTCCTTAACACCCTTTTCTCCCATTCCATCTAAATCCAATAAATTAACTTCTGTCATCTTTTCAATCTGCGATACCGTAGTAATTTTATTGTCCTCTAAAACAGTAGCTGTTCTAGCTGGTAATTTCAAACCCTCAATAGCAACTACCTTCTCCTCCTCCTTCTCCTCCTTTTTAGGAGTTTCTTTCTCTTCAACTTCCTCAACTGACTCCTCTGGCTCAACAACCTCCACAATTTCTTCCTCTTCCTCGATAGTTGTAATAGCACCGAATTGTTTTAACAAAATTGCCACAGATTTATGATAAGCTTCCTCTGGAGTCATACTACCATCTGTCACTATATCTAAAATAACTTTTTCATAATCAGTTCTCTTTCCCACACGCATATTTTCAACTGTAAAATTAACTCTTTTTACAGGATTATAAATAGCATCAACCATAATAGTTCCGATTTCTTTATCTGTTTCCTGTTGTTCTACTGGAACATAACCCATACCTTTTCTTACCTTAATTTCCATATCCAAAGTAACTGCCGCATCTGTAATTGTTGCAACATGCACATCTGGAGTAACAACCTCTACCTCAGAAGAGCTTTCAAAATTCTTAGCAGTTATATCTTTTTTACCTTTTACCTTTAAAAACACCGTTGCTTCATCAACATCATTCATTCTAAAACGAATAGCCTTTAAATTCAAAATTATTTGTACTACATCTTCAATTACTCCATCAAGAGCTGAAAATTCATGTGTTATTCCCTTTATCTTAACCGATACAATAGCATTACCCTCTAAAGAAGACAGCAAAACTCTTCTTAGAGAATTTCCTATGGTAGCACCATATCGTGGAAAACATTCTTCTATAATTAATTGTCCAGATCTATCATCAGTTTCTTTGTAAATAGGACTCTTTGGCAATGAGATTGAAAACATTTTTTTAATGTTACTAGTTATTAAATATTTTTGTTTTTGTAGACTCTGTAATTATCTTGAATAGAACTCTATAACCATTGCTATATCAACGTTAACACCAACCTCTTCCTTAGTTGGCTTAGCAACAATTTTTCCTTCCATTTTATCAGCGTTAAACTCCATCCATTTCGCATTGGCAGAGCTTTTTTTCAAAGCAGCTTTAGCGTCTTTAATAAAAGTCTTATCTGCTTTTACGCTCCTCACAGCGACCTTATCTCCGATCTTCAATACAGCTGATGGAATATTTAATTTCTTGCCATTAACCTCGAACAAACCATGTGACACTAATTGTCTTGCCTGCGCCCTACTTTGCGCAATACCTAGTCTATGCACTGTATTATCTAATCGAGATTCTAGTATCGCCATCAAGTTATCTCCCAAAACACCGTCTTTCTTCTTAGCAATTGACAAATGTCTCCTTAGTTGTTTTTCAGATACTCCATAAATTCTTTTCAACTTCTGCTTTTCTTTAAGTTGTTTTCCATATTCAGAAAGGCCTCTTCTCATTCCGCCTCCAACAGCATTACCATGCGCCCCTGGAATGTAAGCTTTTCTTACGAAAGCACATTTTGGACTAGAACAACGGTCTCCCTTTAGGAAAAGTTTTTCTCCAGCTCTTCTACAGAGTTTACATTTTGATGTTATTATCTTTGCCATATTATATTATCATTATACTAATTTGTTTATACTCGTCTTGGTTTCTTTGGTCGACAACCATTATGTGGTACTGGAGTTTTATCTTTGATTCCAGTTAAATTGTATCCTTTTTGAGCCAACGCTCGCAAAGCAGCATCTCGACCGCTACCGACACCTTTCACAAAAACGTCGATATCTTTTAATCCATACTTTTGAACTTTTTCATGAGCATCCATAGCGACTTGATTGGCAGCATAAGTAGTTGCTTTCTTAGCACCCTTAAATCCTAACAATCCCGCCGAAGACCAAGCTAATGAATTGCCATGCATATCGGTAAACATAACCAGAGTATTGTTATAAGAAGACTTAATATAAACTCGCCCTTTTCGAACTTGTCGTCTTATATTTTTTCTCTTCTTTTTAACGACTGGAACTTCTTCTCCGCCAGTTGTCTTAATTTTACCAACTTTTCGGTCAGTCTTAGTGTCCTTAGCCGCATCTTTTTTTGAAACAGCTTTATCCTGCGCCTTAGTTTTTTCTTCTAGCTTTGCTGAAGTTTCACTAGACACATCTTTTTTTACGTTATCTTCACTCATATATATAGTAAGCTAATAAAATTATTTCTTTTCAATAGATCTTCGCCCGCTACCCATGGTAACACGCTTATTTCCACGAACCGTTCTTGTGTTCGTCTTAGTTCTCTGTCCTCGGACTGGTAAACCACGACTATGTCTTAATCCTCTATAAGAACCAATTTCTTTTAAACGTTTGATATTCATCATTACCTGTCGCTTCAATTCACCCTCCAGTATATAATTATCTTCAATCTCATTACGCAGCTTAATAATATCCTCTGCTGAAATTTTATTAATCTTTAGGTTTTTATCCACACCAACTTTTTCCAATATCTTCCCAGCCTGACTTTTACCTATTCCATAAATATAAGTAAGAGCAATCTCTGCTCTTTTTTCCTCTGGTATATTTACTCCTGAAATTCTAACTGCCATATCTTTTATAATTTATAATACACAATTTATAATTACTTTTGATTTATCCTTGTCGTTGTTTATGTCTTGGGTTAAAACAAATAACACGCACAACCCCCTTACGTTTAACAATCTTACATTTTGGACATCTTTTTTTTACTGAAGCTTGAACTTTCATATAATTGGTTATTAACTAAACTCTAAATTTCTATATTTTTAAATTCGTAAATTCTTAAGCTCTATAGCCTACGAGTAATCCTCCCTTTTGTTAAATCATAGGGGCTCATTTCTACTTCAACTGTATCTCCGGGCATCAACTTAATAAAATGGATTCTCATCTTTCCGGAAATATGTGCTAAAATTTCATGATCATTTTCTAATTTCACCTTAAACATCGTGCTTGGTAGCAACTCAACTATCTCTCCTTCCAATTGTACAATTTCCTTGGCACACATGTTAATTTTTCTATTATGTTAATCTTCTTATTAATTTTATAAAAACTTACAAATTATTATTTGCAAGCAAGCCAAAAAACGAAGGTGCGAACGAGCAATCGGTCCTAGGTCTTGAATTATGCCTAAGTGCCTACCTTCTTGTGTATCCTTAAATAGATTCACGCTTTTTCAGCTTGTCAATCCGTCCACGACGGAGAACTTCTTTTATAATAACAGGTTTAAAAATATTGTCAAGTACTTTTACCGTATTAATTCTTTTCCTTGCCCATGCCAATCAACGATACCTCGTTCAAGATGAACAGCATTCAAATATCCAGCCTCCAACAACGCATTTACGACTCCCATGCTACGACTACCCGTGTGACAATACAACGCAATCGGCTCATCCTTAGCCAACTGCAAATCTTCAAAATGTGACCAAAAATTAGATGATGGAACCAGTTTTGAATCCTTTAAATGACTCTCAGCATATTCATACCCTTGTCT
>JALWZV010000071.1 GCA_027002315.1 Candidatus Roizmanbacteria bacterium
GGAGAGATAGTCTCGGTTAACGAAGATGGATCATTCAGGTATAAATTACCATTAATCAAAGGGAAAAATAATATCAAGATTCAGGCTCTTGGGGCTAATGGAAAAAGCAATCTTTTACAAAAGACTATTTTAAATAAGTGAGGGTAGTTTTTTAATCTCAGGACAATTTTTATGATAGATAATCTTTTTAAACTTTAGTTTTTTACTTTCTTCTAAGAGTAATTTTTCTAGATTAACTTTTCTGACATTTCCTAACAAATCTACCTCTCCTATAAAAACAGTGGAGTTATCTATGGATTTATTTTTATATATAGAGATTAGGGAAGCAATAATTCCTAAATCTATAGCTGTGCTTTTAGTTTTTATACCACCGACAATGTTAATGTATATATCAAATTTGTCGAGAGGAATTCTCAATTGTTTTCTAATCACGGCTAAGAGTATCTGAACTTTGTTGTAATCAAGGCCTTTGACCACACGACGAGGAATGGAGAGATATGTTGGAACCATTAGTGATTGCACCTCTATAAATAGAGGCCTTTTTCCTTCTACTAGCCCAACAATTGCATTTCCTATAACGGGCTTTTTGTTTTCCTGAGAAAAGAGGATGGAGCTTGTTACCTCTTTTAACCCATCACTCTCCATCTTGAAGATAGCTATGTTTTGAGTAGAACCGTACCTATTCTTTTTAGCTCTCAACGTTCTAATCTCCGAACTTTTATCACCCTCAAAACTTAATACTGTGTCAACCATATGTTCAAGTGTTTTTGGTCCAGCTATGTTGCCTTCTTTGGTTATATGTCCTATTATGAGCACTGCAATGTTATTTTCTTTCCCTAATTTGATAAGCTCATTAACAACTGCTTTAATAAAACCGATACTTCCTGGTTTAATCATCTCCTTCTCGCTTTTAAGTGTTTGGATAGAATCAATTACAAGCAACTCAATTTTATTTTTTATATCTATAACAGACTCAATGATCGACTCAATTGTTGTGTCTTCTGAGAACAGAACATTGTTTAGATTAACCTTAAGTCTATTTGCTCTATTTTTTATCTGAGTTAACGATTCTTCTCCAGAGATGTAAAGTGTGTCTATATTCTGCACAGCTTGTAATAGAAGCGTTGATTTACCAACACCAGGCTCTCCACTTAACAAAATAATTTCTCCTTGGACAATTCCTCCTCCTAATAACTTATCTACTTGATTTATTCCTGTCTGTATCCTTTTTAGATTTTGAGCTGCATCTATCTGAGAAAGTTTTGTAATTTTGATATTTTTAGTTTTTGATTTAGAACTTTTCTTATTGTCAGCCTCCTTTTCGAAACTGTTCCACTCGCCACACTCAGGACACTTTCCTATCCAGGAAACGCTTTTGTATCCACAATTTTTGCAAATAAACATATTTATTTTAAGAATTGACAATGTTATTACATCTTACTTACAGTTTTTATTCCTAGAATCTCAAGTCCGTTTTTAATTACTTGCCCTGTTGCCTTAGTTAAAACCAATCTTATTTTACGTGTGTCTTTGTTAGATTTTAAGATTGGGTATTTTTGATAAAAAAGATTATATTGATGTGCCAACTTAAATAAATAATTTGTGAGTAAATTAGGCGAGAATTTATATCCAGCTTGTTTAATAGTGTTTGGAAACTGTTGAATCATTCTCGTAAGATACAACTCATCTTTGTTTAAAGATTGATTGAGTGATTTAGATTGAGAAAGGCTATCTTTACTTTTTTCCAGGACACTTTGTGTACGTACATAGGTGTACTGAAGATATGGTCCGGAATTACCTTCTAGATTTAACGCCTCTTGCCAATTAAAGACATAATCAGATGAAGGGGAACGTTTTAAATCATTATATTTAACAGCTCCAATACCAACCGCTTCTGCAATTTTCTTATCAGGGTTGATTTTTTTTGCCATTTTTACAGCCTCTTCTAATATTTGTTCTAATTTAATATTTCTTCCTTTTCTAGTGCTCATCTTTCCACCTTTAAGTCTAATCAACCCATGTTTTACATGAATATACTTTGTGTCTGTCCAACCTAACATCTCACATATTTTAAATACTTGTTTAAAATACAGAGTTTGATCTATACCTACTTCATGGATTATCATACCTGGATGCCATTTCTCTCTCCTAAATTTTATGGTTGCTAAATCTCGTGTTAAATAAGTAGTGGCTCCATCGCTTTTGATTAGAATTCCTGGAGGCATATTTTTATCCGAAAACTCAACTATCAATGCTCCCTTGCTTTTTTTAGCAAGATTTTTACTCTTAATCTCTTCAATAACAGCATCCATTTTGTCTTGATAAAAGCTTTCTCCGTAGGCAAAGTTAATGTGAACATTTAATAGATTATATATCTTTTGGAAGTTTTTAAGTGAGGTTGTTACAATAGTTTTCCAAACCTTTGTTTCTTGATATTCTCCTTCTTCTAGGTTTTTAAACTTTTTTCTAGCCAATTCATCTAAGGATTTATCCTTCTCTGCCTCTTCGTGAAATTTAACGTATAGCTTTTCTAACTCATCTACGGACAATTGATTAACCGGTTTATCAGCCCACTTTTCTATTGCAACGATCATTTTTCCAAATTGGGTTCCCCAATCGCCAAGATGATTATCTCCGATAACTTTCCACCCCAAGTATTTATATAAATTATAGATAGATTGTCCTATGATTGTGCTTCTGAGATGGCCAATATTAAATCTTTTGGCGATGTTAGGAGAGGAGTAATCGACTATAGCGATTTTTCCACGACCCTCGTCAAAAGTGCCATATTTTTCTTTTTTTACAATAACTTTAAGCAAGTTTTCATAAAGAACATCATCGTGTAAATAAAAGTTAATAAACCCTGGTTTTATAATATTTATCTCCTTTATTTCTTTATTTTTTGGAATGCTCTCGACGATTTTTTTAGCTATATTTATAGGATTTTCTTTTAAAATTCTGCTTATTTGTAATGCAATGTTGGTTGTGTAGTCGCCAAACTCTAAATTCTCTGGATGAGTTATTTCCACAGAGGAGGTAATCTTATTTTTTTTAAGGAATTTTTTTATCTGAGTTTCTATCCAGTCTTTTGTCATATGTTATATGATAACAAAATTTCTAGTTTCTAATTGTTAAAATATTAAGATTGGTTTTTTTGTAACCATATTGATTAACATAGCAGCGGAGATAGTCAAGCTTTAAGTGACAATTTCCACCCCAACTCGACTGCTTATTGAATAATCTTGTATTTTTATTTACAATTCAGATATAGAGATATGAAAAAGAAACTGTTTTTTTTATTCTTACTTTTTTTGCTTTTTGCAATTTTTGTTGTAGTTAAACTAGTGTTTTTTCGTCCAGATAAAGATACAGGTATCTTAAAAGTGGAGTCATCTCCGATTGCAAGTGTGTTTATTGATAATAATATGGTTGGAAAAACACCTTTTGAAGATAGGTATAAGGTTGGAGACTATATTATTAAGTTAATTCCAGACGGTATTGCCACAGATACGGCTTCATGGGAAGGTCAAGTTAACGTATATCATAACGCTACCAGTTATGTAAACATGGATCTTGGCAGTAACGATATGTCCACGAGTGGAAGCATAGTAACGATTAAGAAGATTAAAGATTCACCCGATGCTGGTCAAATTAAGGTTCAGACAGAACCCGAAGGGGCAATTGTGTCTTTTGATAGCGATGAAAAAGGAATATCTCCTTTAATGATGAAGGGTGTTATTCCAGGAGAACATGAGGTCTCAGTTAGTTTACAAGGATTTTTAAGAAAAAGCATAAATATAAAAGCAGTTAAAGGTTATAGAATCTACTTGTATATTAAGATGGCTATAGATGAGACTCAACAGAAAGAATTAAAAGAGAGTAAAAAGGAAAAAGAGGCGTCAGAGTCTGCAAAAACACAAGAAGACAAAATGGTTAAGATTAAGAATACCCCGACTGGTTGGTTAAGAGTGAGGTCTAAACCTTCGATAACGGGTGAAGAACTGACAAAAGTTAAGCCTGGTGAGACATACAAACTAGTAGATAGCCAAAATGGATGGTATGAGATTGAGTATGAAAAAGATAAGACAGGATGGATATCAGGAGACTATGCTAGCCTTATTTCTTCTTCCAAATGAATTTATTATATAACACGTAAGAGTAGGGAATAATCACAAACATAATTATTCCTATTTTGTAAGCAATCCAGTATTGAGGTCCAATGATATTTGTGAATATTTGTACTCCTAACGATTGGATTATAACTGATCCTGCTGATATCAAGTTAAATTTAAGAAACTTTGTTAGGTACGTAAAAAGATTATTATCTATTTTTTTGTGAGAGAATGACCAAAAATTGTTTAGAATAAAGTTTGAAACGATAGCAATCTCTCCACTGATTGTGTTCGCCAACCAATATTTGTTCTTTGGAAAGTTAGCCTTTTCTATAAGTAAAAAGGATATACTGAAATCTATAATAAAACCAATAAAACCAACGATGACAAATTTAATAAATGATGAATGTGTTAGCACATATGAAAAAGTTTGAATAGAGTACTTCAATGAGTTGATTTTTGACTCACCTTCTTTTCTGTTTTTAAAATGTATAGGAACTTGTTTAATTACAGCTCCTTTTTTAATTGCTTTGTCTAACATTGCAACCTGGAATACATATCCACTTCTATTTTTCATAGAGGGAAGATTATCTTTAATTATCCAGGATTTTATAGCTCTATACCCACTTGTCCAGTCTGTTATTTTTGGTTTCATAAAACCCCAGCGTATAACCTGATTTCCTAAGATAGAGAAAAATTTTCTATCTAGTCCCCAATTTTTTGGAATACTTCCACCTTTTGTGTAGCGAGACCCAATCACAAAATCAGCCCCTTCCTCTATTTTTTTTAAAAATTCAGGTATGTATTTTGGCAAATGTGACCAATCTGCATCCATCTCAAAAATTACGTAGGGCTTTATTTTTTCCAAAGCGTACTCAAAGCCTTTAAAATATGCCTTACCTAAACCCTCCTTCTCTGTTTCTAACAGATGAATTTTCTCCTTATATTTTTTTTGTATTTCTTTTATAATCTTTGCTGTTCCATCAGGAGAATGACTATCTACTATCAAGATCTCAATACTCCATATCTCTAGATTTTTAGTTACGGAGAACACCTCCTCAATCAAAGATTTAATGTTACCTTTTTCGTTATATGTTGGAATGACTATTAGAGCTTTTCTCATAATTACAACTCAAATCTTTCTTTAAAATACTTAATGGTTTGTAAAAGACCAGGTTTTAAATCTACCCTAGGACTCCATTTTAGCAGTTTTTTTGCCAAAGTTATATCAGGAAGTCTTTTTTTAGGGTCATCTTCTGAACCGGGCTTAAACACAATCTTTGAACTAGTTTTAGTTAATTGCTGTATGATTTTTGCTAACTCTAGAATATTAATCTCGGTGGGATTGCCTAAATTCATTATTTTATGTTTTGGTGTCTTGATGTTCCCTAATTGATAAAGACCACTAACCATATCTGATACATAACAAAAACTTCTTGTTTGTTTTCCTGTTCCATAGATTGTTAGTGGTCGTTTAGATAAAGCTTGAACGATAAAGTTCGAGATAACTCTACCGTCGTTTTTTTCCATATTAGGGCCATAAGTGTTGAATATGCGGGCGATACGAATATCAAGTTTAAATTTATAAATGTATGTATAAGCTAATGCCTCAGCAAACCTTTTTGACTCATCATAACAAGATCTTTCCCCAAATGTGTTAACATTACCAAAGTATGTTTCTTTTTGAGGATGCTCTAAAGGATCTCCGTACACCTCTGATGTAGATGCAATAACAACCCTTTTTGTTTTAGATTTAAGGGCAAACTCAAACACGTTTTTAGTTCCTGTAGAGTTGGCTAATAATGTTTTTAATGGATGTTTCTTATACTGAATCGGTGATGCTGGAGAAGCGAGGTGATAGATAATATCAAACTGTTGTAGTTTATTAAAATCAAATGTTGTCGTGTCGGCCTCAATAAAAGAGAAGTCAGGTTTTTCTTTAAATTTTTCAATATTCTTTCTTTGACCCGTGATAAAGTTATCTATAACAGTGACAGAATCTCCTTTGTTGAGGTAATGGCTACTTAAATTAGAACCGATGAGTCCAGCCCCTCCTGTGATTAGTATTTTCATAATACAGATTTTCTTCCGATGGAGAAATACTTGAATCCTAACTTTCTCATTTTTTCTGGTTGATAGATATTTCGACCATCAAAGACATACTCTTTTTTAAGAAGCTTTTTAACTTTATTTAAATCAATTTGCTTAAACTCATTCCACTCTGTAACAATAATCAAAGCATCTTTGTTCTTAATTGCCTCGTTAGCAGAGTTTGCATACTTAATTTTGTTTCCAAGTACCTTCCTAACATTTTTCATAGCCTGACTGTCGTACGCTGTTATTTTGTATCCTTTGGATAAAAGCGCTTGTATGATAATCAACGATGGTGCAAAACGAATATCATCTGTGTTAGGTTTAAATGCAAGTCCCCACACGGCAACATTTTTACCTGGGGCGTTTTGCAATATTTTTTGAATGAAATATTTTTGTGCTTGCGCGTTTATGTTATCTATACTCTCTAGCATAGAGGTATCAATCTCTATATCTTTTCCTGTTTGTATTAATGCTTTTATGTCCTTTGGTAAGCATGAACCACCGTATCCGACTCCTGGATTCATAAATATTCTTCCAATTCTTTTATCAAGACCAACCGCATCCAGTACCGTCTCAACATTTGCCCCCGTTTTTTCGCAATAAAAAGATATCAAGTTAGCAAACGATATCTTAGTTGCAAGCATTGCGTTTGATGTGTATTTAATGAGTTCTGCCGATGTCAAATCCGTTACAACTCGCTTTCCTCCTAATGGTTGATGTAGTTCCAAAAGCTTATTTATTGCTTCTTTTGAGTCTGAGCCTACAACCACTCTGTCGGGATTAATGGTGTCTGACAATGCTGTTCCTTCCTTTAAAAATTCAGGACAAGAAGCAACGTCGACCTTCGCGTTATTAGGTTTAACCTTGTCTATTATCTCTTTAACCTTGTTATTTGTTCCCACAGGAACAGTGCTCTTACATGAAACAATGGTGTAATGATTACCTAAGTTTTTTCCAATCTTTTCAGCTACCTTAAAAACAGCAGATAGATCGGCATGACCGTCTTTTTTAGGAGGAGTTCCTACTGTTATAAACACAATCTCGCTTTTTTTGATAGCAGGATTGTAGCTTTTTGTAAAGCGAAGCCTGCCTGCCTTAATGTTTTTTTTAAGCAACTCGGCTAGTCCTGGTTCGTAGATAATCGGGTCTCCTTTTTTTAACCTTTCCAGTTTTTCATCTGTGTGTCCGATAACCCACACGTCATTGCCGAAATCTGCAAAAACACAGGCTGTTACTAACCCAACATATCCGTGTCCGATAAAAGTAATGGTCATTTTTTAACGATATAATATTTTTTCTAAATCTACAACTATTATTTTTTAATTAATATAGGCAACCTAGCTTTGCCTTTATTTTCAACTAGCGCTATCTCGGTTGCAACGTAAAGACCAAGCACTAAAAGCTCAGTTTCTCTTACATCAATTCCAAGCGCCTCTGCCTCAGCCTGCACTCTCCACATATCAAGATTAAACGCAGGAAGCTCCTGTGCTTTGTCTGTGTCGAGTGTTGTCCCGTCAACATAGTTAACAACAGCCGCTTTTTCTCCATGTCCTCCTTGCAATACTTGATAGGCAACGTCTTTTTCTTTTTTTAATCTTCCTATTATCTCATGCCCTTCAGGGATATTATTACTAACATCAATCTCGTTCAATCTCCCGATGATTTTATCCCACTTTGTTTTATCATCCTCTGTTACTAGGCCGGAGCTTTCAAGTACGCCCCATATTTCGTCTGTGTGATTTTGCCTTAAGTGTTCTATTACTTTTCTTAAATTGTCGCCAAATCCACATCCTGAAGATTTTCCTTCTTTTGCATGATTGTCTCCATGAAGACCTAATCCGAAACCTTTTTCTCTTAACACATTAAATACTTGAACTCCTGTGTCTATAAATCCCTTTTCTTTGTATACGGGTGCGCTATTTTCTTCACCTAAAACATAATAGACAACAACAGAGTTAAGACTTCCTCCAAGCATCTGAGGGTACGCTCCTTTTATATTTTTACCTTCGTGTGACTTGATTGGGCCTTTTCTTCCATCAACGCAGAATACGTAAGATTGTTTAGGTTGTTCTAGTTTTGCAAAAGGAAATATATTGATAGTAAGCTTTTTTGTTAAATGACTATTCTGCATCTTAGTGTAGTGAATTAACAATGATTAATTTTATTAAACAAGCTCAATTTTAACTGAGGACAACATTTTTTTCAAATCCTTGTGTTTTGTGATTATTTTTGACCACTGAGGTCTTGGAGCTCTGCCTTTAATGTATTCTTGAAAGCTAATGGGTTTGATTAGTTGTGTGTTAACATCGTATTTTTTAGCTATTTTTAGACCAAACTCGTAAGGAGAGTAAGATTTTAGTCCAACAAGGTGATATATGTTAGGCTGGTAGTTTTTTATTAAGTACTCTAAGCCAGCGATAATGTATGTTATGGGAGTTGGAGTAAATAAGGAATCGGTAATCATTGTCAGAGTCTTTCCTTGTTCAAGCAACTCTTTTATTTTCAGAGCAAAGCTTTTTTTGAGCGAAGGGGAGTATCCATAAGGGTATGATAATCTAACTATCATCGCGTTATCTTTTACTATTTTTTCTCCAGCATACTTTGTTTTTCCGTACCATCCTAATGGATTTGGCTGAGAGCTTTCTGTAAACGGCATGTTTTCTTTTTTACTGTCAAAAACAAAGTCGGTGGAGATGTAAATAAGTTTTTTACCTAGATTTTGTGTAACATCAAAGATATTTTTTGTTCCCTCGACATTAATTTTATAGACTAGGTCTTTTTGTTCCTCAGCCTTGTCAACATTGGTGTAAGCTGCTAAATGAAGAAAAACATCAAAATCAATTTTCGATAAGTATTCCTGCGTTTTGCTTTTATCAGTAATATCGAACTCTTGTTTGTCAAGAGGGTATATCTTGAATTTATCTTTCCATTCTTGGACAAGTCTTGATCCAATCATTCCCCGTGCTCCTGATATTGCTACTTTTATCTTAGCTTCCATACGTAATGATTTTAGCAAATCACTTTGCTAAAATACATATAGGATATGAAAATACTTGTAACGGGTGGTGCGGGTTTTATTGGCAGCAACTTTATTCTTTATTGGCTTAAAAAACACTCTTCTGATTATGTAGTAAATCTTGATAAACTGACGTACGCAGGTAATCTGGAGAATTTAAGAGAGGTAGAGAATAACTCGCACTATAAATTTGTGAAGGGAGATATTACAGACAGACAAACGGTTGATAAAGTTATGTCTGATGTCGATATTGTGGTGCACTTTGCAGCTGAGAGTCATGTAGACAGATCAATAATAGATGCATCTCCTTTTGTAAAGACAAATGTTGAAGGAACACATGTTTTGTTAGAGTCGGCATTAAAACACAAAATAAAGCGCTTCCATCATATATCAACAGATGAGGTTTTTGGCGCACTGCCTCTAAACACAACTGAAAAATTTAATATAAAGACCTGTTATAATCCTCACTCTCCTTACTCTGCCTCAAAAGCTGGCTCTGACCATCTGGTTCGTGCTTATCACACGACATATAAGTTACCTATAACAATCTCTAATTGCTCTAATAATTACGGTCCTTATCAATTCCCTGAAAAGTTAATTCCTTTGGCAATAACTAATATTTTAGAGGGTAAAAAGATTCCTATATATGGCGATGGATTATATGTTAGAGACTGGTTATATGTAGAGGATCATGTTCGGGCTATAGAGTTGATTTTACAAAAAGGTAAAGTTGGCAAAACTTACCTAATAGGAGGCTTAACTAAAGACATATCTAATTTAGATTTGATTAAGATGATAATAAAAACAATGGGCTATAATCCTGATGAGTTGATAGAGTTTGTTAAAGATAGGCCAGGGCATGATAGAAGATACGCTGTTGATTGGAGCTTAACACAGAACGAGTTAGGGTGGTCTCCTAAATATTCACTTAAGAGAGGGATAAGAGAAACTATTGAGTGGTACAAACAAAACAATAAGTGGTGGAAAAGAGTAAAAAGTGGAGAATATAAAAAGTACTACACAAAACAGTATAAAGAGAGGAGATAGGTCAATTTTGATTCTTAATCCGTAGGTTAGCGTAGTCTCTTCGGTGGATTATGATGATGTAAGTTGTCATTGCGAGCCTGCCTGCGCAGGCAGGGAGTGAACGGAGTGAGCGACGTGGCAATCTCAGTTTTCTTGATTATTTTTTTGTTTATTAATTCATCCAATATTTTCCATCTTTCTTTTTTTTCTTGAGGAGAAACGTCGTCTTTAAATTTCTTTGCTGCAATTGTTAAAGGACGGGGAGAGTATCTTGCAACGTATGCTTTTTCAAATCCAACTTTTTTCGCCAGTTTAACTGTGTTTTGAAATTGTTTTTTTGTTTCGCCACAAAATCCAACGATTATATCAGTAGTTAATCTCAAATTTCTAATTTTCCTCTTCATCTTTTTAACAAGGTCCAAATACTCTTGAGCTGTGTACCAGCGGTTCATTTTTTTTAAAACCTCATCATCTCCAGATTGAACTGGGAGATGAATTGTTCGAGTAATATTTTTATTTCGAGCAATAACGTCAATTAGCTCATCGGAGAAATCCCAAGGATTGCTTGATATAAAATCAACGGTCTCAAATCCCATTTTGGCGACTTCTTCTAAAAGATAAGGAAATAAAGTTGGTATGCGATATTTACCAAGATGCTTAACCATGACAGGCTTGATAACTGTATCTTGTATCTGGTATTTAGTATTTTGCGCATTTTTTGTTTGAGATTTGGAACTTAATACAATATCTGCACCATATGAGTTTACATTTTGACCAAGTAAAGTTATTTTTTTGTAGCCTTCTTTTTTAAGCCTTTTACACTCAGCAATAATATCTTCGTAAGGACGGCTAATCTCTCTTCCACGGCTAAAAGGAACAATGCAATAGGTACAGAAATTATTGCATCCATTAGAAATCGGCACCCATGCTTCTACAGAGCTAGTGCGCAGTGGAGCGAAGTCGAATCCTACCTCCTCAATTGGCATAAACTCATCTACAGCTGGCATAATCTCTCTTAACCGGCTTAAATATTTACCAGTTTTCTCTCTAACAGCAACTCCAACCATACATCCTGTTACTATTATTTTAAATATCTTACCTTTCTTTAACTTCTCTTGTTTAATCTTGCTTAAGTTATTTACAAGTCCATAAACTCTGTTTTCTGCAGATTGTCTGACCATGCAGGTATTTATAACTACGTAATTGGCATTTTTGTATGATTTGGCAGGTTTCATTCCCCGCGCCTCAAAGTAGGAAGCAACTCTTTCCGAATCAGCCACATTTTCCTGACAGCCAAATGTTTTGATAAAGTATTTTAATATCATAACTTAAACATAAACTCAGTTAGTTTATTTTATTATCT
>JALWZV010000072.1 GCA_027002315.1 Candidatus Roizmanbacteria bacterium
GTCATAGTCTCACCTGAAACTAATCCCATTACTTGTCCTTCTGTTATTACATGTTGAATCTTTATTTTTTCATATGGTTTATAAATATCGTATGCAACGAGAGCTGTTATTATTTTAGTGAGAGAGGCTGGGTACATCTTTATATGAGAATTTTTTTCATATACAGGAGTAAGAGTATCTGCATCACATATAAAAACTCCTTGTGCAGTAAGCTGAGGAAAGTAATTATATCTTAATGCAGGAAATGGTTTGATTTTAAAGATCTTCTTTTTTGTTACTTTATTATTTTTAAAAAGATCTTTGTGAAATGCAAATAGATCAGAGTAGGGAATATTTCCCGGGTAAAAAAGGAATATTAATGTGAAAAACAGAAACAAAAAACTTCTTTTTAGGTTCATTTTACGACTTTTATACCTAATTCATCTAGTTGTTCTTTAGTTGCCTCTGATGGAGCATCCATCACTGCTGTTCTTCCTCCAGATGAGGCTGGGAATGCTACAACCTCTCTAACAGATTTTTCTCCTAATAATGCCATTAGTAGCCTGTCTATACCAGATGCTATTCCTCCGTGTGGTGGAACTCCATAAGTAAACGCTTCAAGCATGTGATTAAACTCTTGTTTTTGTTTTTTTGAAAAACCTATAAGATCAAATACCTTTTCTTGAATTTCTCCTTGGTGAATTCTAATAGATCCACCTGCCACCTCAAAACCATTTAAAACCAAATCATGTTGCAAACCTCTAACCTTCATCGGATTTTTACTGAGAAGAGGAATATCATCGGGATGTGGAGCTGTAAACATATGATGAGATGGAGCAAATTTAGCACGTCCTGATCCATAGAAAAAGTCTTCCTCATTTTGTTCTACAAACAGAGGGAAATCTATAATCCATGCGAATGCAAGTTCATCTTTATCATTTTTATTTTTTCTAAGATCGGGTTTATCTGAGTGATACTTTTTAACTGCTTCTTTATGAGTAATCTTCGGCCATGGTGTCTGAGTGAAGTGCTTGTTTGGAAAGATATTTTTAACTAACTCGGTGATTAAACCTTCTGTGAGATTTATGATATCGTTTTGAGTGACAAAGGACATCTCCATATCAAGTTGTGTAAACTCTCCGTAAACTCTATCTTTACGAGGATCTTCGTCTCTAAAACAACGAGTTATCTGAAAATATTTCTCAATTCCTCCAACCATTAATAGTTGTTTGTATTGTTGTGGCGATTGTGGCAAAGCATAAAACTTTCCCTTTTGCAGTCTTGATGGTACTAAGAAATCTCTAGCCCCCTCTGGCGTTGTTTTTGTTAGTATTGGAGTTTCTACCTCTATAAAACCTTTTTGATGTAAATAGTTTCGAATAAACATCATTGCCTCAAATCTTAATCTTAGGTTTTTTATCATTCTCTTTCTTCTGATATCTATATATCTATATTTAAGACGTAGATCTTCTTTTATCTCATATCCATCAGTATCAATTGGAATTGGAATAGGATTAGATCTTGATAGAATTTTTATTTCTTTTGCCTCAATCTCTATCTCTCCTGTTTTTATCTTTTTGTTAATTAAATGTTGCGGTCTTTTTTTAACAATTCCCTTTATATGTATAACATCTTCTGGAGATATATTCTTAGCTTTTTCATCACAGACTACCTGCACTATTCCCGATCTGTCTCTTAAATCAAGAAACACAATTTTTTTATGATCTCTTTTTGACTCAACCCATCCGTAAACATCAATCTCTTTTCCTACGAACTTTACACAATCAACTAACTCTATCTTTTTCATAATGGTTAAATTATAACACGCTTTAATATGTTGAGATAGTTAAATTAATCTTTTATACCTCAAAGGCTTTAACAATTCCCTTTATAAAATAACGACCTCTCCAGTAATTTTTATCTAGGTGATATATGAGCTTTATATCAGCATTTCTTGATAGTTGGGAGAACTTATCTCCGTTAAAAAAACTAACCATCTCAAAAGGTTGTTTATTAGTTCCATCGCTGACCTGTATTTTTAGGTGATTATTATTTTTTCCAAAAACGCTTGCGTTTATTATCTTAGACTTTGTAAAAAATAGTGGTTTTGGATTACCTATACCAAAAGGTTCAAGAAATCCTATTTTGTTAATCAAGTTTAAAGTTATCTCTCTTATTGGAATTTTAAAGTCGGCTATTATTTCTTTCTCAAAAATATCCTTATTTACTTTACTTAATTTATCTTTTATTTTTGTTTCAAGTTTTTTTAATTTGTTTTCTTCTATTGTAAAACCAGCGGCCTGAGAGTGTCCTCCTACATCTATGAGTAGATCAGAAAGTTCTCGTAAAAAATTAGTGATGTGAAAATTTGGAATGGATCTTGCAGACGCTTTATAGAACCCATTTGTTTTTGTTAAAACAATTGAGGGGCGATTATACTTTTCTGTTATTTTAGATGCAATTAAACCTATAATTCCTTCATGCCAATTTGGAGATTGAACGACTATGAGATTTGGTAACTCACTAAGGTTGTCAATTATCTGCAATGCCTCTTCTACTGCTTGATTGACCATATTCTGTCTTTTTTTATTACTTTCTCCTAATATTTTAGCCAATCGTTGAGCTCGTTGAGATGACGTTGTACATAAAAGTCTAAGTGCTTTTATTGCATGTTCAAGTCGTCCTATTGCATTGATACGTGGAGCGATGATAAAGCCTATGTCGTATGGAGTTATAACAGGTTTGTTTTTAATACCAGATTCTTTTAATATCTCTATTATTCCAGGTCTTTGTATCTTGTTAATCATTTTTAATCCAAACTTAACGATACTTCGCGATCCACCCATTAACGGAACTAAATCGGCGACTGTTCCTATAGACGCAATAGATATGTAATCTGTTTTAAAAAGTTGCTTTAAGACTTGATTACTCTGTTTATTTGCCTCCTGTTTACTTAGTGACATGAATATTTCTTTAGAAAAGAAATATGACACCCCTGACCCTGACAGTTCTGGAAGATGGAAAATTGCATAAGCTTTTGGCAGTGCTTTTGGTTTAAGATGATGATCTGTTATTACCACCTTAATGCCTAACTTTTTAGCGTACTCAACTTTATCCTTAGCGGTAATACCATGATCAACACTGATAATTAATGCTGGGTTGTATCTCTTTTTAACGATGTCTATACCTAATTTTGAAAATCCATACCCTTCTTTTTTTCTATCTGGTATATGTGGAAAAACATTAAAACCAAGTTTATGAAGAGTTTCCCATAATATAGCACCTCCTGTTACTCCATCTGCATCATAATCAGTGTACACAACTATGCTCTCTCTCTTTTTTTTAATCTCTTTCAGAAGCCTAACTGTCTTAGCAAACTCTTCTTTTTTAGCACCCTTAAACTTGAACAATTTAATATCAAACGGATGAGAGGGATTAGAAAATTCTTGCTTATTTTTAATTCCTCTGAGTTTTACTAATTCATCAACAATTATATTGTCGATATCTTTTACAAGTTCACGTTTAAAGGAAAGCTTCATATGTTTTTGATTTTATCACTTTATTGGAGATGTTGCACTTAAGTAGTTTATATCTTCCCGCCTTTAAAGATCTTTGGTTTTAGCCAATCTGTAGGTGGGCTTTCTTTTTCAGCTGTTTTTTCTACATTTTCTATTGGTTTTTGGTTAAATGTTTTAGTTTGAGGTTGTGTATTTGCCAAAGAATTTGTTGGCTGTGATGGTTGATTGGTATTAAACCCTTTGTTTATATTAGTGTTTAGAGAACCAAATGTATTTGTTTGTAATGAATTCTGTTGTGTTCTGGTACTTGGTTTAAAACCTTGCTGTTGAGTGTTAATTCTACGTTTTACCGCTCCTAGTTTCAGTAACTCAGCAGCTATCTCTAATGTCTCTGGCTTAACAGAGTATGATGTAAAGTTTTTGGTGGCAGAAAGAATTCCTGTGTACAAGTTAGTTGCAATATCCTTATCCACCTCAATTTTTAATTGCTTAATGATTTTAAAAACCATCTCTGATAAAGAAGCAGAGGATTTATTTATATAGTTAACTGTACCAAATTGATTATTTGTGAAATGAAGATCTATATTAATTAACTCACGACCAGTAAACAATTCTTTGTTATTGGTGTAAAGAGATCCTAATGACTGAAGTGTTGGGCTTCCTATAATAATTAATCCATCTACATTATTACCAGTATATGAAAAAGAAACCTGGTTAGGTGTTATCTTAGGAAATCCTTCTCGAGGAACAATTACTAAATTAAATGAACCATTATTGATATTGTAATCAACTTTATCAATAGAACCTTCTTGGTAGGGGAATGAGATGATTAAGTTTTCTCCGTCGTTAACAATAGTGGATGAAAACTTATCAGCTCCTTTCAAATTTTCCTCTACTTTTACCTCACAAGATAGACTTGTTGATTTTCCTAATTTAATCAGGGCTAGGTATAGAGATGTAGACGCAGCCACCAGATCAAGGTTTATTTTAGATGGTATTAGAATACTGAAGGAGTTTAATTTGTTAAGTGTAAGCGCAACTGACGATTCGTCATTCTGCACTCCCTGTGTACTTATCATAATACTATGAGATAGATTTTATCACATCTCCCACCTTAATGTCAAGTGCAGGATATATTGTAAATCCAAACTCTTCATCTTTTTTTACCTCATTTACTTTTTTTGCTCTTTGTTTAAGTGATACAATTTTTGATTGACCTATAAGATTATCTTTACGATAAATCTCTATGTTATCTGATAAATTTATCTTCCCCTTGGTTGCCTTAGCTCCATATATCATTTGATTCTCGATGTTGAAGGTTGCTAAAACCTTAGCTTGCCCTTTTAATCTTATCTCATTCATCTCTTTTTCTTTCAGTAGGTCTACTACCTCAGAGACTTCTTCTATAAGCTCGTAAATCAAATCATAAGTTTTTATAAGTATTTTTTCTTGTTGTGACAAGATTCTAATCTCATTAGGAACATTTATAGAGAAACCAATAATAATAGACTTACTATTTTTTGCCATAAATATATCATTTTTATTTACATCTCCTATTCCGCTGTCTATTATTTCAAGATTATCGTTTTCTATAAGTTTATTTAAGATTGCTTCAAGAGAACCTTGGTTGTTGGTTTTTAAGATAATTTTAATTCTTTTTCCTTTGTTTTCTCCTCCAATAACGTCTTCTAGTGAGATTGTCTGTTTATTTCCAAGTTTAGATTGAGTCTCTAATTTTTTGGTTTTTAAATTAGGTTGATCACTTATAGGTGATCCAACAACCGGGATATCTTTAAATCCTAGAATTTCTACAGGTTGAGAAGGTTTGGCTGTTTTAACTCTTTGACCTTTGTCGTTAATAATTGCTCTGATTTTAACCTTTTTACCTTCATAATACACATTTTGCCCTTCTTTAATGTTGCCGTTTTTGACAATAACGCTGACCATAATTCCACTCTTGCCTTTTTTGGTTTCAACAATATACGCTTCCAATGGAGTAGGCGAGTAGTTTAAATTATGTTCATGAGCAACAAGTAGTAAGGTTTCAAGTAAATCTTGTACACCCTTACCTGTCTTTGCTGATATTGGAACTGTAACAATATTTCCACCTTTATTCTCTACTACTATGTTGTACTTCAGAAGATCTTTTTCGACTCTTGCAATGTTTACTGTTGGTAAATCAATTTTATTTAGAGCAACTATGAATGGTATTTTGGCTTGTTTAATATACTCTATAGATTCTGCTGTTTGAGGCTTTATTGACTCTGTCGCATCTATGACTAATATAGATATATCCGCTATGTTGGCACCTCTCTGTCTTAATTTACTAAACGCTTCGTGTCCCGGTGTGTCTATGAAAGTAATTCTGCTTGTTGGATAACCCTTAATTTTAGTGTCTATTTCATATCCTCCTATTTTTTGAGTGATAGCTCCAATTTCTTTGTCTGTTATATGACTTTTGCGTATATAGTCGAGTAGTGTTGTTTTTCCGTGATCCACATGTCCAAGAATTACTACTATTGGCGGTCTAGGTAATTTGCTCATGAGCTTTGTTTAATTAATAATTACTCTTTTTCTGTATCTTCTGCTTCGTTAGTTTTGCTTTTGTCATCATCAATCTGGACTATGTCTAAGTTAAAGCCTGTAAGCGCAGACGCGAGATTGACATTAGTTCCATTTTTTCCTATTGCTAAGGGAGCCTCTGATTTAGTCACTGTTACTGTTGCCTTTTTTTCTTTCTCGTTTATTTTTATTGAGCTTATTTTAGCTGGTGATAAAGCTGCGGTAATGAATAATTTATTGTCAGGATGCCACTGGATGATATCTATTTTTTCTTTACCTCCGAGTTCATCAGTAACTGTTTGAACCCTTATTCCTTTTTGACCAACGCATGCCCCTACCGGATCTACTCCTGATTGAGCTGAAAACACTGCAATTTTAGCTCTTTCTCCAGGATTCCTTACAACTTTTTTTATTTGTACTGTTCCATTAGATATTTCAGGAACCTCTTTTTTAAATAACTCTTCTATTAATGACGGATCTCTTCTAGACAGAACTATTCTTGTTCTATCGCCTTCTTCTATTGACTTTAGGTACACGGTAATCGTTGTGTTTGGAGTATATGTTTCATTTATAATTTGTTCTTCTCTTGGAATAACACCCTCAGTTCTACCAATATCTACATAGACATTTCTTCCATCAAATCTTATAACTCTTCCTTTCATTATGTTTCCAACTTGAGATCGATAGGTATCCACAACTGTCTTTTTCTCTGCTTCTCTAATCTTTTGTAGTATGACTTGTTTTGCGGTTTGAGCTGCAATTCTGCCAAAATCATTTGGAGTAATATCTGTTTTATCTTTAAATATCCTTGTTTCTCCTGTTTGCTTGTTTATTTTTGCATACACAGATTCATCGTATTTATCCGGGTATTGTTTTTTAAATGCAGCCAAAACAGCCAATTCTATGGATGATAAAACATCATCTATAGATATACCTCTCTCTGTTGCAACTTGGTTTAAGGCGAGTTGAAACTCGTTTTTAATTATAGACATATGGAAGAAATTTTATCACACTGAGGCCTAAAATAAAAGAGCTTCATTTCCTTTTATTCTTATTATTCCTGAGGTTTATTTTCTTTATTTTCTTCTCCTTCTTTTGCTTCAGTTTTTTCTTCTTTACCTTCTGTTGATTTACCCTCTTCTCCTTCTTTTGCTTCTTCTTCAGTTTCTTCAGGTTCTGGTTGTTTAATTTCCTCTACATGGTGATGCGTGATACTTGCTAAGACTTTTTCACCGTCTTCTAATATTTCGTATTTCGATGATTTAGAAAGATCATTTACTTTTACCTCGTCGCCTACCTCTTTAAGTTTAGAGATATCAACCTCTATGAAGTTAGGAATATCAGTAGGTAATGCTTTAATTAACAATCTATCTGTTGGAGTTGATAGTTCACCCTTCTTTTGCTCCAATGCCTCTGATGTGCCGATTATTTTTACAGGAACAGTTGTCTCAACCTTACTCTTAAGATTAATTTTCCTAAACTCAACATGCAGAATGTCTTGATTAACGGGATGGTATTGTATAGTTGAGATTAGACTTGGTATTTCTTTATCACCAAGTTTTAAGTATAAGACAGATGTTCTTTTTACTTTACTAAATACGTATCTAAACTCTTTTTTATCTACTTGAATAGATTTTGATTTAAAATCTTTTCCGTAAATATTACCAGGAACTATTCCTTGTTTGCGTAATTTTTTAGCCTTTTTTCCTGTAAGAGATCTTTTATCAACCTTCAATGTAACCTTACTTTCTTTTTTAGATGTTTGAGTCTTTTTTTTCATTGATTTTTTTGTTTAACTAATTGAATATAAAAAATTTTATCTGCTGACAGGTTCGTATTATAGATTATTTTATTTTCTTTAGCAAGTGGTGAGAAATTTTGATTCACAATGTATGTATTAGATGGTAATTCCAAGATAAATATTAAATCACTGTTTTTAGATCCTATTTGTTTTTGAAAGATAAATTGGTAAATATTGCTACCTTCTAATAACCTATTGTCTAATGTGTATATTATTTTTATCTCAGTTGAGTTTTTAGGTTTTAGATTAAAAAATATGGCAAGCTTAGTATAGACATCTTCGTCCAAATAATAATTTTTCACTTCTTTAGAGTCTTGTAGAACATCGTTTATCTTAATATCTTTTGGAAGGTAGATTTGAAAATAGTTTTTATAATTACCACCTGGAAACGTATACTCAGGCGAGTTATTTATAAATTTAAACGTAACAGCTGTTTTGATTTTTCCATCTGTGTAAACTTTAGTTTTTAAAATAATACCCTTATTAATAAAAAAATTGCTTTTATTAACACCAAGATTGGCACTAAACGGGAAGATGTAATTAGAAAGACAATTCATCTTTGTCTCATTACATTGAGGTGATATAAGCCTACCGGACCAAAAAAGTGAGTTAATAGTGTTTTGAGTTTTTTTGTCTGCAAAGTATAAAACGATCTGTTTTTCATTTAAGGAGTTATAAATAGCTTTTGTAAGTTTTTGATAATCAGCGTCTTCAAGATTAATAAGTAAATGTTTGATAATTGAGTTTAAAAAACCTTTTTTTTGTATAGAGCCGGGAAAAAAATTTTTTTCGGAGTGGATTTGTGTTTTAATATAGAAATTGTCGGCGTTTATGTTTTCTTTAAAGTCTGTAAGATATATATCTCCAAATGCTCCTATAATTTTTTCAACAGCACTTGTGGTTAAAAGTATTCCTCCGGAAAAGTTGTCCATTCCCATCTCTTTTTTGAGAAAGAAGAGGGCTTCTTGATAATTTTGAGGAAAGTCTGGATAGAATGCAGAATCTCTTAAGAACCAATGAGGTTGATTTAAGTATTCTTTAATAGCATAAGGTGGCTCTATGTGTACTTGTAATTGTCCATCGGCATCGTACACATCATATACTTTAATATCTAAAAGAGAGTAATTCTTAACCTTAACAACTGCGAAAGAGCCGATAAAACCGCCTCCTGGCCTAAGTTCCATGTTATTGGCGAAAAGTAGAAGGTATTTTCGTGTTTGCCCATCTCCAAATATAAACTTTCTATTTACTAAAAACGCTCTAAAATTACTTACAATTTTAGACGTCTCAACGAGTTTATTCTTATATTTATCAAAACCCATAATTTCGGGAAGTATCTTTGATAAATCTTCTAAGTTGCTTTGTAATTTATTTAATTCCTGATCGAGATTATTAAACCTCATTTGCAAAAACGATATATCCTGAGAAGTTTTATCCTTTTTAATTAAACTTTTTACAATTTCTTTTCCGTTGTTATGAAGCTCGTTTAAAACCTTGAAAGAGTTATAACTATCTCTGTTGATATTTAACACATTTTCAACAATAAGCGAGTCTCCTAAGAATAAATGTACTGGGCGTGATATTTTGTAAAGAGACGAAGCTATGCGATAAGCCTTCTCTCCTGAAGTATCTTGTTTTAAAAAGCGGCCTTTTTTTACTTTATATACGATATTTAAGGATGAAAAAACAAGAAAAGGTAGAAAAGAGAACAAAGTTGTGACTATAACTGCTACTATTAAAAAAATAACGCTCTTTTTTGAAAGGTTAATTTTAAACATAGTCTTGTTTTTTAGCACTTCTTTTTTGTTTGGTTTAACTGAGAGAAACTCTATACTTTTTTCTTTACTACTAGAAAATGAAAACCATAGTATTTGTTGAATAACTGTTTTATTTATTTTGTCTGGGTGGCAATAAACCACTTTGATTGAGGTAGTTTTTAATATTTTGGATAAGTGTAAAAAGACTCTTTTATCAGTAAAAATAAGGGAGCACCTTGCATCAAGTTTTTTCAAGTGTTCTTTATAAGGTATTGACTCTATAAAAAAGACATAATCATATTTTTTAAATGATTGATTTTTGCTTATCTCAGAAGCTGTGTGTATCTCTGATTGATATTTTTCAAGCAGCTCCTTGATTAGTTTAAGAAACAACTTGTTTTTTGACACAATCAATACTCTCTCTTTTGTGTTAACAATCTCTGTTTTTAACTGCATCTCACTTGTATAGTATAATTTGATAGGTATGAGACAAAACCTTATTTATACTACAATAAAAAGAAAGATTATTAAACCTTCTGAGATATATTCAAAACTAAGACAAGACTTTACTAAAGAGAAAAACACCGTATTGATAGGGGGATGTTTTGATGTATTTCATTTTGGACATCTAAGTTTCTTGCGTAATGCAAAAGAGGATGGTACATTAATTATCTTACTAGAGTCAGATGAGTTTATAAAAAAGAATAAACACAGAGAACCTGTTCATACACAAGAGGAAAGGGCAGAGATATTAGCCTCTTTAGTTTACGTTGATTGGGTTATAAAACTTCCTTTTTTAAGTTCCGATGAAGACTATTTTAATTTAGTCAAATTAATAAACCCAAACATTATTGCTGTGACAAAAGGAGATTTATTTTTAGAAAAAAAGAAAAAACAAGCAGCAAAAATAGGGGCTCGTATTAAAGTTGTGTGTGATAAGATTGAAGGGTTGTCTTCGACTAATATTATTAATTATTTTAAAAATGAAACATAGGTTTTTCTTAAGTATAAAGATACCTACAGATAAACAGGATAAGATTGCAAAAGCAGTGTCCTCTTTAAGGTTGGAGTACCCTAGTTTTAAATGGATAGATAAAGAAGATTATTATATAAAACTATATACTTATAATTTTTCCTCCCCCTTTTTAAGAATAAAAGAACAATTTGAGAGAATTTTATTTGAGCGTAATCCGTTTTATCTTTATGCTAGGGAGCTTGGTGTTTTTATTGATGGAAAAAGATTATTATATCTTGACTTTTTTAAACAAAAGGAACTAGAGTCCATTGTTCAAGATACACGCACATTTTTTAACAACGAGAGCGGTTTTAAAAAAAAGTTTACTCCTTATGTTGTAATAGCTAGATATCGTATAGGATCTAAACAACAGTACTTTCTTTTAAAAAAGAAGGCTCAGAGGGTAAAGATGGATTTAGAGTTTATGGTCGATAGGTTATTGTTATTGAAGGAAATACACACAAATTCTGGAATAGTTTATGACGAGGTCTCCGAATTTCCTCTTATGAACTCTTTTTAAATTAACTTGAGAAAGTAGATTGCAAATATAGCTATTATTATAATGACTGTAAAAATAGTACTTTTAACGGCATCTTGGAAGAAAAACTTTCTAATTAAATTATCTGAGATCTCTTGGCTTTGTTGTCTATGCTTTTTCTTCTTTTTCATAAGCTCATTTAATCATATTGACACATTTTTGTAAAGAGTTTAAAATGTTCTACAAATGACAACAAATATATTAATATCTATAG
>JALWZV010000073.1 GCA_027002315.1 Candidatus Roizmanbacteria bacterium
CATATATAATAGTAACCATGGTTATAGATAAATTAAGAGACGAGTTTAAAAACAAACGTGTCCTCGTCGTTGGATTAGGACTTCAAGGTGGTGGTGTTGGAGTTGTCAACTTTTTTAGTAAGTTAGGAGCTAAAGTCACTGTTACAGATAAAAAAAATCACACGGAACTTAAATTATCTATAAAAAAAATAAAGAAGAATAAAAATTTAAAACTCGTGTTGGGTAAACATGATCTTAAAGACTTTATAAATCAAGATTTAATTATCAAAGGACCGTCTGTTCCTTGGAATCTGCCAGAGATAATTGAGGCGAAGAAACATAAGATTCCTATTCTAATGGAAATACCTTTTTTCTTTAAGTACTCTCCAACACAAAATATTATAGGAATAACTGGTACGCGTGGAAAGTCAACCACAACTAACTTGATATTTTCTTTGTTAAAAAAATCAGGATTTAATGTTTTTCTAGGAGGAAACATACCAAACATCTCAACCATCTCATTGCTTGAAAAACTTCATGAGGATGACTGGATTGTTCTAGAACTTTCCTCATGGTCATTATCAGGAATGAAAACTGTTAAAATGAGCCCTCATATAAGTGTTTTTACCAACCTTTATCCAGATCATCTAAATTATTACAAAGACATGAATGAGTACTTTAAAGATAAAAGTTACGTCTACAAATTTCAAACAAAAAACGACTTCCTTGTTGCTAACCAATCTTTAAGATTAAGAATAGAAAAACAACCGCCAGCCTCAAAAATTATATATATAAACAGCAAGTCAATAAAATTCAATCTTTTGCATCTAAAAGGAGTACATAACCGAGAAAATGCAGCTTGTGCTTTTCAGGTCGGTAAAATACTAAATATAAAAATATCTAAAATAAAAAAAATACTTCAGAACTCAAGAGGTTTACCTTTCAGACAAGAAGTTGTAAGAAAAATGGGAAATATTACTTTTATTAACGACACAACCTCAACAACTCCAGTAGCAACAGAAAAAGCGATAGAAAGATTCTACCCTAAAGGGAAAATAATCCTTATATTAGGAGGGAATAGTAAGGAGTTACCAACAGTATCACTTATTAATAAACTAAAAAATGTAAGTAAAATTATATTTTTAGAAGGAAGTTTTACCAGAGAACTTTACGATCAGATAATGCATAAGTATCCAAATAAAGTTACATCCGTATACTCCAGATTGAGTGATGCAGTGGATAAGGCTTATAGCGAGGCTAAAAGAATCAATAGTAAAACCTTTGTTTTGTTATCACCAGGAGCAACATCATTTGCCACATTTAAAAATGAGTTTGATAGGGGAGAGCAATTTAATAAATTAATAAAGAAGTTATAAATGTCCAGAAGAAAAAGAAGAAGTAAACAAACCACAAAGAGTAACTTCTTTTCTGTACTTAAGTCATATTTGTCTATCCCATTGGGATTGGCAGTAGCAGGCAGTTTTTTTGTTTTCGAAGCTTCAGCTCTTAAAAGCTATTCTTATTATCAAGACAGTTTTCATTTCTTAAAACTTCAGATTTTGTGGATATTCCTAGGGCTAATTGTCTTAACCTTCTTTTCTTTATTAGATTATCATAAGTTATATTACATTGCGTTTTACCTTATCACCATAACAATAGTTATACTTATCCTTATCTTTATTCCCGGAATAGGATTAAAGGTTGGTGGAGCAAGAAGATGGTTTAGTATTGGAGGTATAAGGTTGCAACCTAGTGAACTTACAAAGTTTTCTATAATTATCTACTTATCATCATGGTTTCAGTCTAAAGAAAGAGAAAGGTTCTTCTCGTTCGCTATTCTTCTCTCAGTAATAATGACACTGGTTATTCTTCAACCTGATATGGGCACAGCTGTAATTATATTCTTAATAAGTATTATCATTTACTTTATTGCAGGTATAGATTTGTATTATCTTCTTCTTTTTATTCCTATTTCTCTTTTCTCGTTTTTTATTTTAATCAAAACCTCTCCCTACAGGTTTAGACGCTTAATAGCTTTTTTAAATCCAATATCAGACCCTCTGAAATCAACTTACCATGCTATCCAAGCTCTTACAGCAATAAGCAATGGCGGTCTGTTTGGACACGGATTAGGAATATCTAAGGAAAAATACATCTATATACCAGAAACACACACTGACTCCATCTTTGCTATTATTGCAGAAGAGACAGGTTTTATTGGTAGTCTTATTTTTATCTTTTTCCTATTTTTATTTTTATACAAAATATATTTATTAATACAAAAATCACCGGATAGATTCGCCAAGTTATTATTATCTGGTATCTTCGGATATTTTAGCCTGCAAATCCTAATTAATCTTTTAGGAATAACCAACATAATGCCACTAACAGGTGTTCCATTATCATTCGTTTCTTACGGAGGATCAAACATGATTGTTTCTTTTGCATTTGTCGGAATTATCATAAACATAGCTAGACACACTAAAAAATTTAACTAAATTATCTTATAATATAAGAATGAAAATTCTAATCACGGGCGGACATCCATCTCCAGCTCTAGCCGTGATAGATAATCTAAGAAAGAAACATAAAAACATAGAGATAGTTTTTGTTGGGACTAAATACACCTCAAATATCAAAAAGACGCTATCATTTGAGTATAAGGAAGTGCAAAAAAGAGGCTTAAGGTTTTTAGAGATAAAAACAGGACGACTTAACAGAACCATATCAACACTTTCTCTCAAAAATATTTTCCTTATTCCTATAGGCTTTTTTATGGCTGAGAAAATAATACGACAAGAAAGACCAGATGCAGTGCTTTCATTCGGGTCACATATAGCTCTCCCTATCTGCATCATCTCTTTCTTTCACAAGATTCCAGTCTTTACACACGAACAAACTATAAACCCGGGTCTTAGCAATAAAATTATCTCCATGTTTTCGAAAAAAGTTTTTATCTCGTTTAAGGAAGCAGCTAAATTCTTTCCGCGCAAAAAGACTGTCTTAACTGGAAATCCAATCCGACCGTCAGTCTTTAAAGTTAAGAAAAAAGTGCTGAAAATAAAAACCAATAAACCCGTAATATACATAACAGGAGGGTCATTGGGATCACATAGTATAAATATACATATTAAAAATATTTTGCCAAAGCTCTTACAAAAATATATTGTTATCCATCAGGTTGGAAACGTTAAAAAATATGATGATCTTAACAAATTACATAAGTATAAAAAGAAGCTCGGAAAATTAGGAAATAACTATATTTTAAACTCACATTTTTTAGATGATGAGGTTGGGTATATATTTAAAGTCTCTGATTTGGTTATCTCAAGGGCAGGTGCAAACACCTTTTTTGAGCTGTTAAACTTAAAAAAACCAACCATATTTATTCCTCTCCCGTGGTCAGCTAATAAAGAACAAGAAAAACACGCTCTTTTTTT
>JALWZV010000074.1 GCA_027002315.1 Candidatus Roizmanbacteria bacterium
ATTTTTCCCACTAATCTCAGACAACACAACATTGGCCGTTTTTCTACCCACTCCAGGTAAAGATAACAAATCCTTAAATACAAAGGGGACCTTTCCATGATATTTTTCTGAGATTATCTTTGCAGAAGACAAGATATAATCTGCTTTAGTTTTATATAAGCCTATACTTTTAATCTGGCGTTCTAATTCTTCTCGTTTAATCTTCATAAAATCATACGAGGTCTTGCTCTGATTAAACAATCTACTAGTTACCTTGTTTACCTGTTTATCTGTTGTTTGAGCTGACAATATAACAGCTACTAAAAACTGGAATGGCGTTTCATATTTTAATGGGGTTTTTATTTTTGGAAATAGTTCTTTTAACTTTTTAAGATAGATTTCCGCTAATTTTTTTCTTATCATATATGTAAATAAATTATAACCTATTAATATGCCAGAACTTCCAGAAGTAGAGACAATAAGAATAAAATTAAAAAACTACCTTGAGGGCAAAAGATTAATCGGTATAGACATCAAAGATAATAAAATAATTGATGGAGACGTTAAAAAGATACTCCAACACAAAATCACAGATGTAAAACGATTTGGTAAGGGACTGGTTTTTCAATTTGACAACAACATAGCACTAGCTACACACATAAAGTTAACCGGTCAATTTATCTATAGAGGGCCAGAAAATAAAGATATCAACGTCGATTCTAAACTTGTTGGCAGACTACCTTCCAAATTCACCAGGGTAATTTTTCAGTTTAACGATAAATCCACTCTATTTTTTAATGATATACGAAAGTTTGCATGGATGAAAATAGTTCCCACACAACAACTAAACTCGTTATCGTTTTTTAAACAATTAGGCCCAGAACCTTTCAAAGACCTAACATTTGAGTACTTTAAACATATCATAACGACCTCAAACTCTGCCATTAAATCTTTAATTATGAATCAGAAAAAAATAGCGGGAATTGGAAATATATATGCCAATGATGCACTGTTCTTGGCTAAAATACATCCCCAACGAAAAGCAAAAACATTGACAGATGAAGAAATTAAAAAGCTATATGACTCAATATTCTTTGTGCTTAAAAAGGGATTGGAAAACAATGGAGCTACAGAAATGAACTACGTTAATCCTGACGGTCAACCTGGTAACTATCAAAAGCATTTTTTAGTATACGGTAAAGAAGGAAAGCCTTGCCCTGTATGTCATACATTAATCAAAAAAATAAAAGTAGGCGGGCGAGGAACATACTTTTGCCCTAAATGTCAAAAATAAATATAGGCTTATAACCAAACTTCTGTATAATAATAAAGGGGCTGCTTATGAAAGAGGCAGTGTTATACAAAAAAAGTAAAAACAAGGCCGTTATATGTCAAGCATGTAAATGGTATTGTAATATTCCTAACGGTTTTACAGGTTTATGTGGTATTAGATTAAATAAAAATGGTAAGCTTTACCTTTTAACTCACTCTCAACCAGCCATCATTGCCATCGATCCAATTGAAAAAAAACCATTTTTTCATTTTCTACCCTCAACTCAAATCTTATCAATAGGGACGTATGGTTGTAATTTTGGTTGTGAGTTCTGTCAAAACTGGGAATTATCACAAACACCTAAACTGATACGAATTAAAGCTTTGCAAAATAAATTATCTCCCTCTAAAACATCGAGATTGATTAAAGAATTTATCGATAATAATAGCTATAGATACACACCAAAGAAAGCATTAACTGACGCATTAAAATATGAAGTCCCTTCTATAGCTTTCACATATAATGAACCGACAATATTCGCTGAATACGCATTAAACATTATGAAACTTGCAAAAAAATATAATATTCGTGGTGTTTTTGTTTCATCAGGATATGAGTCAAAAGAAACTCTCAATTTACTCGATAAGTATATAGATGCTTACAATATTGACCTAAAAGGAGCTACTGAAAAATTTTATATAAGGTACACTCATACTCACATTAAGCATGTTTTGGAAACAATTGAAGAAATATTTTCTCGCAAAAAATGGTTAGAAATAACAACACTTTTGATTCCAAACCTCAATGCATCGAAAAAAGATATCCGATTTATTGCTAGATTTATTAAAAATCTTTCACCTAATATTCCGTGGCACATATCATCCTTTTATCCTCATTATAAGTTGAGAGATATACCTCCAACCCCTCTTAAAACACTTATTAAGGCTTACGAAATAGGAAAAGAAGAGGGATTAAATTATGTCTATACGGGCAATATTCCCAACACTGACACAGAGTCAACCTACTGTCCAAAATGTGGAGAGCTTCTTATTAGAAGAAACGGTTATAACGTTGAACTGAAGAACATTAATTTAAATAAGGGCATTTGTAAAAAATGCGGTTTCAAAATAGCTGGTGTTTGGAAGTGAATTATCTTATTGAATATTTTTTTAATTCTTTGTCAAAAGTAATGAGTAAGGCTTCTCTTTTTTGACTATATTCAAGCTCTAACACATCAACTAAACTTAAGTTGTTGTTTTCTGAAAAAAGCTTGAAACAACTTTTTAAATTACCAAATTCATCAAAACTAATAATATTAAGATTAGGAAAATTAAAAAACTCCTCTGCTAAAAATAAGTAGCTCTTAAATTTCATCTTTACTACATTTAAAACCTCAATAACAACCGAAGATAGAATAATTATTATATCCTTATTATCAATCAGACTCTTTAATATCTTTACAGCTTCTTTATGGTTACTGTCATAAGGGTTGAGATAAGCGATGATAACTGAGCTATCTAAAATAACTTCTCTCATTTATGTTTATTTACATATAAAATTTTGTCTATATCCGTGCTTAAAGAATGAATCCTGCTACCTTTCTTTATTGTTCTCTTGCTCTTTTCTATCTTAGCAGTAAATTTCTTAAAAAGAGACTTACTACTAATCATCTGCTTGTCATTTTTAGGAGAATTTATTACTGCCAAAATTTGTTTACCTCTCTTAACTCTAATCCTTTGACCACGAAAATATACTAAAGAAAGATAATAAGATATATTACGTCTAAATTCAGAAACATTAATTATCATAACTTATATGATACTATATCTATGTACGATCTGTCAAGTTGTACAATTATAATAAAATTATTCTGCAAACACGTCGGCAGTAAAGGTATAAATCTTAGTCAAAGGATCTTTATAACAATTTGAAGATAGTCCTGCTTTTTCAGAACACAAAATTTGCAAGAAATTTTCTAAGTTAGGTATTTCCTTCCCTACCTGAGGTAAAAACACTCCTGAGTTTATACCCTGTTTTACCATAACTCCATCTTTTCCCAACCTAATCTTCTTCCAATCACTAACTTCTTTCAAAGAACTTAATAGTGATACTTCTATACTAATTGAGTTTAATTCCTCTGACAAAACAGGATAAAAACGTGGATCTGAGACTCCCGCGTTGATAGCGTTTTCTTGTATAGACAAACAATACTTGTTTCTGTCTACGATCTCTCCGATACATCCTCTAAGTTTTCCATCTTTGTAGAGAGTAACAAAAGCTCCTCCATCTTCTTTAAGTTTTTTACTCTTACACTGAACCTCTATCTTTTTACCACCTGTCCGTAAATAAAACTCTAAACTTCTTCTGGCTAACTGTAACGCCTCAATCTTGTAATCTTGCTTCCCCTTATAAAAACCTATGGATGAGTATCCAACAACACGAGTATTATCTCCAGAGATATCTCCAGAGTTCATATAGCGAAAATACCTAACATCATCTAAACCAATACTTTTAGCTACACCTAAACCTAACAAAACAGCTTCTCTTCCACACGTCAAAGTATCAACCCCATACTGTAATTTAGTATTTTCTCCATCCTCAATCCATTTATAAAACTCCATTTCTCCTGCTAGTATTTTCTCTATAGTTACACTGTCTACATAATTTGCAACTTGACGAGTTGGATAATGAGATAAATCTGTGGATATTACCATTAACACACCTTTCTTCTTGAGTTCTGAACTTAGCGATCTCACTAACTCATCACGCAGATTATAATCAACCTGACTTATTAATAAAGGAACGATATTAAATTTACCTTTTAAAGCTTTTTGAAGAAAAACTAACTGCATCTCTAAAGTATGCTCATTTATATGAGGACTATTATCAATAACTATTTTTTTATTTTTATCAGTAATCTTCTTTATTAAACCTTTATTAACTCTAACCTTACCTAACGGAGTTTCCCACGCTTCTCCATAAAAAACACTTGCGTAATCAAATAAATAATTATGACTTACTCCTAATAAAATAACTGTGTTTATGTCCTTTTCTACCAAATTCTTATATCCTGATGCAGCAACTAAACCGGAAAAATAAATACCAGCATGAGGTGAGATAATAATCTTGGGGACTTTCTTATCCCAACCATACCTTTGTTTTACCTGAGATAAAAAGTTGTTAATCAATAAAGAAAGCTCTTTTTTATTATTCGGATAAAAAGAACCTGCAACGGCCGGTTTTCTTATCATATATATAAATTATATAACAGCAACCCAACTCAAATCACTCATATCTAATTGCCTCAATTGGAGATAAGTTTGCAGCTTTACGAGCTGGGAAAACACCAAAAATTATTCCAATAACAGAAGATACCCCTAACGCGATAATTACAGAAGACAAGTCAATATAAGCAGGAAAATATTTTTGTACAAACAGAACCAGAATGGATGCTAACCCTAATCCTATTAACCCTCCAAAGAGAGATAAGATCACTGATTCTGCCAAAAAATGCCACAGTATATCTTTTCTTTGAGCTCCAAGTGCCCGTCTTATACCAATCTCACGCGTTCTTTCTGTAACAGATACATACATAATGTTCATAATTCCAATTCCCCCAACAAGCAAAGATATCGCCCCAATCAGAACTAAAATTAAATTTAGTACATTAAAAATGGAGGATACTGTATCTAAAATCTCATCTTGTTGTATAACAGAAAACTTATTTTCATCATAACGTTTTAACAACAGCTCCTTTGCTTGTTTTTTAACCAAAGGAATATAAGAACTATCAACAGCCTTCAAATAAATGGCAAAAAAGTTTTTATCTGGATTAAACATATATCCTGTTGTGTAAGGTATATAGATGAATGAGTCAAGATCAGGAGCTCCAAATCCACCTCCACCTTTTGGCTTTAAAACTCCAATTACCCTAAAGCCTGTGTTTCCTATTCTAACTATCTTTCCAACAGCTAAATCTTTATTATCGAATAAATCATCTGCTATCTTCGGACCCAAAACCACAACCTTAGATCTCTTTTTAACATCGGACTCTGTAAATACCTTTCCTAAATCAATCTCCAAGTTACGCACCCTGAAAACGTTTGCGGTAGTTGCATATAAGCTACTTGGTTTTGTCTCTGAACTACTCGACACAGATATTGTCTTAATAAATGCCGGAACAACATCAGCCACTCCATAAATGCTTCTTAATTTTTGAACATCTTTATAATTAAACTTAGCTCCGCCAATCATACCAATACCACTCATACTTCCACCTTTTTGAAATTCATTACCTGGCAAGATAAAAATTAAGTTTGTTCCTAAACTTTCAAACTGCTGTGCTATATATTTTTTAAGCCCTAAACCAAAGGCGATAAGCAAAACAACAGACGCGACACCAATCAATATCCCCAAAGAGGTAAGAAAGGTTCTTAACTTATTTCTCCTAAAATCAGAAAATGCAGACCTTATTATAAACCAAAAATATCTAGCCATATTTATTTTGTATAACTATCTTTAATAATCTCGCCATCTCTAATATTTACAATTCTTCTTGCTCTTTCAGCTACTTCCTTATCATGTGTTACAACAACCACCGTCTTTTTATCTCTTTTATTTAATTCATCCAAAAGATTTAAAACCTCAGCTCCCGATTTACTATCTAAGTTACCAGTTGGCTCATCTGCCAAGATAAGGTCAGGATTCATAATCAACGCTCTAGCTATAGCAACTCTTTGCTGTTGTCCGCCAGATATTTTGTTTGGGTAAGATAACTCTTTACCTTTCAAACCAAACCTAGACAGAAGCTCCAATGCCCGCTTTTCAGGATTGAACTTTAACTGCTTGCGGCTATATATAGTAGGTAAAAGAATGTTTTCAAGAATAGTGAGTTTGTTAATTAAGTTAAACTGCTGGAAAACAAAACCAACAAAGGTATTTCTCAAACTAGAGACCTCATTATCATTCAAACCCTTAATATTCTTGTCTCGTATAAAAACTTCTCCTTCAGTTGCACCATCCAATAAACCTACAATATGCATTAGTGTTGATTTTCCAGAACCAGAAGGACCCATTATGGAGACATACTCACCGTTTGTTATTTCTAAATTAACGTTCTTTAACGCAGTAAAAACGATGCTTTCGTCTATCTTATACCTCTTATATACTTTAGATAACTTAATAATAGACATCTTAGTAAACTATCTGTTCTCCCTCACGAAGACCACTTATAATCTCAACATTTCCATTCGCCTCCATTCCAGTTTTAACCACTCTTTTCACTCTTTTTTTCCCTCCTTCTAAAACATAAACAACTTTTTGCCTTCCAGCTGGTTTGATATAACCAAATGGAACAAACAATACATTATCTTTTTGACGCAATGTTATACTAAAATCACCTGTCATCCCTAATTTATATCTATTAATTATCTCTTCTCCAGACAAATTTGAGTTTAAAAAGCTTATCTTAACTTCATACACAGTTCCTGTCTCTCCTGTTTTGGGGGCAAAAGAGATGTATGCAATTTTACCCTTATAATTTGCATCTGGATAAGAATCAAAAACAATACTTCCTTGCATGCCTGTCTTTAATCCAGACACCTCCGTCTGATCAGCAGAAACCGACAGATAAAGAGTGTTTGGATTAACAACCTCAAACTCCGCTTGTGCTGGTGTTATATTTACTCCAGCATACTTTGACTCAACCCTGGTAACTATTCCTTCTATTGGTGTTGTTAGATAGGAGTACTTTAAAGCTATATCTTGCAACTCAACATCTATTACACTGTTATCTAAAGTAAGTTGAGACTTTTCTAATACTCTTTTAATCTCATCGTCAACAACCTCATCATCGTAATCATCCTTGGTCTGGTCAAAATCATGTCTCGTTATTCTAAAAGAGTTAAGTTTTTTTTGTAAACTCTTCTTAAGTTCTCTCGTGTCTAAACTGGCAATTGTCTGATATTTCTTAACATAGTCTCCCTCCTTAACGCCAACCCATGACAACTTGCCAGAGGTTTTAAAGCGCAAAACTGCGTCCTCATCTGCCTTTATCTCTCCTGACAAAACCAGATCTTCCTTTAAATTCCCTCTCTTAACCACAAAGGTACCCTTACTCATTTTTTTCGCTTCCGTTGTCTTTTTTGCTCTCAAAAAAAAGAACAGGCCTAAACCAATTATTAACAAAATTGCTAAGATAAGGAATGATTTTGATGTAAAGATGTCTTTTATTTTTTTCATAATGTTTTACTTGGAATAACTTTCCTAAAAATTTTAATTAATGTTTGTTTATCCTTAGCTGTCAAAGAGGATAAAAGAACGTTAAATCGACGTTTTTTCTCAAATATAATCTTCTCGACCATTCTTTTACCTTCATCTGTTAAAGTTAAATTAAGTATTCTTTTATCCTTTTTACTTTTGCTCTTCTTAAGCAAACCTAACTCTACAAGCCTCTTTACCAACACCGTTGCTGTTGGCATTGATATTCTTAAAAAGTTGGATATCTCTTTGACGTTTATATCTCGCTTTTCTTTATTGATATAAGACAAGGTGTGAAACTGTAAGATGGTAAGATTGGTAAAGTTCTCGTTAAACGAGAATCTTTCTCTCATGATTCTATACACATCGTAAATCACACTCATCAACTCTTGATCTACTCCATCACTATTCGACATAACCTTAAATAATTAGCAATGCTAACTATTTTACAGTAAACAAACTTGGAATGTCAAGTCGTAATTAATTAAGATTTATTAAATCTTGTCTTAAAAGTAAAAATCAACCGCTTTAAAAAGCTAGACTTTTCAGCACAGAATAAAATAGCCAAGGCTATTAATACTAGTAAGCTCAAGATATTGGAAAATCTTTCAATAAGAGTTTGTTTATATTTTATGCTAAGAATACCACTGTGATTTAAACTCAAAATAGGTCTTCCTAATTTATCAAACTTATCTGGATGTATTTGGACATTGTCAAAAGACACTTCCCAATAAGGAGCATAGTGTATATTGACGACATGATCCCCTTTTGTTAATTTTTGATCTTTTCCAAATAAACTTTTACTTACAACCCTGTAAGGAGTTTTAATTTTTTTTGAATAAACCTTATTCAGACTCAGCCAGTATTTCAGATCAGCCTGTTGTGGCAAATAATCAGGAATGGCGTACATAGATTTTTTCTCTATAAAAGACGGTGATAAGTATTTATTTTTGTACTCGTTTATAGTTATTGGTTTTTTATAAAAATATTTTTTATTCACAAAAAGCGTAACAAATATAATAAAAATAGATAGCAAGAAACCTGGCCTTTTTATCTTACTTAACCACAGCGCAGTAAAAAAGGACAACGGAAGCGGAGCTAAGAGTAGAAACCTCCATGGAAATTGAAAGAGAGAAAATACTGGTTTTAATAAGTACCAAACAAAATTAGAAACAGACAAAGTTAAAAATATTGAGGTGAGAAAAACCAGCAACATCAATAAGCTTATTTTAATTAATGTCTTTTTCTCTTTTATCTTCTTAACAAATATGTTCCAGATAAACACCAATACTCCCACTGTTCCTAATATTAATTGTAGTTTGCCAATCTTAAAACTCATACCATCAACACAACCTTTTATAGAACCTCCATATCCCCATGGAGAGTCCCATAACTGTCTTAAGCACAAGAAATGATCTGTAAATTTAGTTGCTCTAATCATCTCTCCAACATGCACTAACCCACTTTCAAAAATAGCAGGAATAAGAAAATACGAGGATAATCCTAGCCCAAACAATATGCTCAAAATATTTCTTTTTTTGTTACCTAAAAGTAAGATGAAAACAAGCAACAAAGGCAAGCTTATTAATGAAAAAATGTTGTGAACAGTAAAGATAAAAGATAAAAATAGTGAGGTTAAAATGAAAACACTAATTTTCTTTGACTCAGAGTTTAGTAAAAGTAAATACAACACGAATGGTAACAAACCAAAAAACCACACCTCACCTAAATTACCCCTCACAAAAATCTCGACGGCCAAATAAGGAGCTGTTGCATATAAAGATGCTCCAGCTAAAGAAGAATAGAAAGAAAAAAAACGATGTAGAAATAAAAAAGCTCCAACAAACCCAAGAAAAATTGCTAACAGAAAAGACAATTCTATGGCTGAAGGAATGTTAAATCCTAAAAGATTGATTATGGATGTTGCCCAAAAAGAGAAAGGTGCATAAAAATTAAAAACAGGATACCCCATATGAAAAGACATATCTGGAGCAATTCGTGGAGGAATTTTAAGATGTAACAAATTAGTACTGAACTCCTTTACTCTTGCTCCTAGGGTAACATCGTGATAGTCAAATGTGTACGAGTTTAAAGGATTAAGATTTTGAAACAAAAGGATAAAAAAAACTGAGGTTATGATTATAAACAAGATAATGTTTACTTTGTTTTTTAAGAACATCTTTAATAAAGATTATTTAATAAGTTCAAAGAGATGAATACTTTTATCACCTACGCCTCGCTTGCTTACTTCCACCTCCTTAATTGGCCACTCCTGTGAAGGATTTTGATTATGGGAAAAGACTACAAAAACATAATGATCTTTAAGGTATTTTTGATTCTCAACCAAAATCTTTTTGTCTAAAGGCCAGTACCCTTTAACCCATATATTCTTATCATTAGGAGTTAACTCTGCACTTAACATATCTCCAACTACACCAAAGTCTCCTTCTGCCAGTAAAATCACCGGCTTCTCTTTTGCATTATCACGGGCAATATTTAATATTTCCTTAATTTCCCAGCCAGCAGTTATACCCTTGACATACTGACCTTTATCTATTTCCGGAAAAGGTAGTAACTTTGGATAATATAAAATTATGTAATTAAAATATAATGGAACACACAACAAAATAATCAAACTCAAGACAGTCTTTTTTACACTCTTTAAGCTAACAAAATAGTAAGCCAAAGGAATTAAAACCAACCCTCCCATAAACAATAAATATCTTGGAAAGACAACCTTGGCAATTAAAGAGATAGCTACGTAAGACAACAAAATCCAACCTAACCAATAATAAAAAAGGTCTTTCTTTTTCTTAAACAACCAAAATAACCCAACCAAGAAAAAAGGTATAAAGGTCCAACCTAATTCTCCCGATACATACACTGGTAAAATTCTTATATTCTTAAAAAATACCTGAAGAGGATTATGCAACAGCTCAGACATAGTTAAAACAAAGGTGTGATTCTTCTGAGAAACAAAGTGGAAGTAAGGAGAAAGGCGTTGAATATTATAAATAATAAATGCTAACAAAGCTGAGGCTGAGTATAAAATTAAAAAGCTAACAGTATTATAAAAACGTTTTTTAATTTTCAATTTATGTTGGAAAAAAATAAAGAAGACAGCTAATCCAGACAGCAATAAAAATAACTTTACTGATGATTTTGCTAATAAAAACATCCCTGTTTCTAAACCAAATAAAAGTGCCACTCCAAAATTAAGAGTATTAGCTAATAAGACAGAGGTAAAAAACATCCAGATAAAACCAGCATTAACCATCGAGTCTATAAGCGCCATTCTGTCATAAAACAAGAAGAAAGGTAATGTAATATACAAAAAACTCCCAATATACGCACCTTTTTTTCCAAATAAATAAAATAATGTTATAAAAAAACCAATTAAGGCTAAGAGTCCAGAAAAGACTGAGAACATTCTTCCACCTAACAAAGGATTATTCGGAAATAGCTTCAAAAACGGTATCATTCCCCACGTATGAAGAGGTTGTCTTCCATCGGTTAAGGATATAAATCTCCATGAAGCATCATGCCAAGCTGTTTTTGCCCATCTTATATATATTCCTT
>JALWZV010000075.1 GCA_027002315.1 Candidatus Roizmanbacteria bacterium
GTCCTGTATATTAAGTTAAAAAAAACAAAAAATATAAACTCTACTCCCTTACCTATTAAAATAAGAAAATTGATTATCAAGTAGACAAAAGATAAAAACAGACCCATCATAATAGACGAATTTTAACACAGGTTATAGGATAAAACAATTAAATAATTTCAGGTACGAGGCTCAATTTTCTTAAAGGGTAAGTATTGTTGCAAAAGCTCGGGAACCAAAACAGAACCATCTTTCTGTTGATAGTTTTCAAGTATTGAGATCAGTATTCTCGGAGATGCAACTCCTGTGTTATTCAATGTGTGCACAAAATTAATCTTTCCATCTTTGTCTCTGTATCTAATATTTAGACGCCTAGACTGAAAGTCTGTCATAATTGAGTTAGAGGCCGCCTCTCCAAAAGAGTTTCTAGAAGGCATCCATACCTCTATATCGTATTTTTTAACCTGTGGTTCACCCATATCTCCAGTACACATTAAAAGAACTCTGTAAGGCAACTTTAACTCTCTTATAACTTCTTCTGTGTTGCGTTGTAACTCTTCATGCAACTCAATGCTTTTATTTATATCATTTGTAGAGATGATTACCTGCTCAACCTTCCAAAACTCATGCAGTCTGTATAATCCTTTTGTGTCTTTTCCATAAGCACCGGCCTCTTTTCTAAAACAAGGTGAGAATGCTACAAACTTTTTTGGTAACTCTTTCTCTGCTAAGATTTCATCGCTGTAATAGGATGTAACTGGTTGTTCTGCTGTTCCTGCCAGATATGAGTCGTTATCGTTTAATTTATAAACCTCTTGCTCTCCCCATGGAAACTGCCCTGAACCAAAAAGAGTAAAACCTTTCACGATGGCGGGAGCTATCATTGGAGTGTATCCTTTTTTTGCTATCTTGTTGAAAACATAAAACAATAAAGCTATGTGCATCTGAGCTAACTCGTTCTTTAAAAAATAACCCCTGAACCCAGATACCTTAACGCCTCGTTTTGTGTCAAACAGATCTAAACTTTCACCTATCTCTATATGCGATCTCGGAGTAAAATCAAACTTGGGTATCTCTCCCCATCTCTTAATCTCAACATTTCCAGACTCATCCTTACCTACAGGGACACTATCTAACGGGATGTTTACTAAATAGGAGAGTAAATTATTCAACTCGTCTTTTACTCTTTTAAGCTCTCCGTCAACTAACTTTAACTGAGCCTTGATCTTTTTGCCCCTCTGAATTGAGCTTTTTTCACCGTGCTTTTTGGCAATCAAGTTTCTCTCTCTCCTAAGACTTTCTGAGTGCAAGATTAACTCTCTCCTTTTCTTATCCAAAGAAATTATTTTATCAACATCTGCCTCCCTGTTTTTGTTCTTAAGAGCCTCTTTAACCTTATTTTTATTATTGATAATAAAATCTATGGACAACATAAAAAAGATTATAGCATAAAAGAAGCGTTTGATATCACAACAATGCGTGTATCTTTACAGCTATATTACGAAAGGCTTTGAAACGGTGATTGTATCTTAAGTGCTCATTCTCGCTCAAATCGTCATAATACTTACCAATTGGTTCCACGATAAAAAGAGCGCGGTATGGGAAACCTTTTATTCTCCGCTTTGTCGGCGCCTCAGCAACTCTACCCATCATCGATCCTTCCGAATCTACATACCTCTTGCTTAAAGGATTGTAAACAAAGATGCACACTCTCATCTCAGCTCTACGTGCATCCTTACCTCCAATACCCTTAAGTTCGTTAAGTGTTTTGTTTATTAAATCTTCATCACTCGCTTTCTCACCAGCCCACCTATGAGCTTTAATTCCCGGGGCGCCATTTAATGCATCAATAAAAAATCCGCCATCGTCGGACAGAGTAATTAAGTTATATTTTTTGGCATAATACATCGCCTTAATCCTTGCATTTTCACATATTGTCTTACCATTCTCCTTCGGTTCAGTACTCTTACCTTTACCAGTAACATCCTTCAAGCCAATAAGCTCGATATTATTTCTTTCTAAAAATATTGAGAACAACTTTTTATACTCATTAACCTTTGCATCATTAGTTGTACCTATAAGTAAGGTCTTGTTTTTCATAGATCTAAACGCGGTTTTCTGTCCAAAGAACTTATATCTTCTACAAAATCTCCATCTCTATACTTATATGACCCAACAACACCAATCATTGCCGCATTATCCATACAAAGATACTTAAAAGAAGGAAAAAGCACCTTACCTCCTTTAGATCTTCTTACTAAATTTCTGATTTTCTTTCTAAGATACATGTTTGAGGAAACTCCACCTCCTATTACCAATCTTTTAATCTTTGTCGTCTCCATCGCCCATTGCAACTTAATGGTCAAGGTATCAAAGACAGCCTCTTGAAAAGAGCTGGCTAAAAAATTAATATTCTTTACAATATCTTCCTGGGTTTTCTTTTTTAACATATACAAAAACGAGGTCTTTAGTCCGGAAAAAGAAAAGTCCAGTGTTCTGTTTCTTGTCAACGGCCTTGGTAATTTATGCCTATCATCATTATCAACCATGTTTGATAAACGTTCCAAAACAGGCCCGCCCGGATAACCCAGCCCGAGCATTTTTGCCGCTTTATCCAAGGCCTCTCCTGCAGCATCATCAAGCGTGGTAGATAATCTCTCATACTTTAGGTGATTTCTTAAAACTACAAACTCTGTGTGACCGCCCGACACAATCAAGGCGAGATAAGGAAACTCAAACTTTCTTTGTGGATTCCCCTTTGAGTTTTGTACAAATGCAGAATAGATATGTCCTTCTAAATGATTAACAGCAATTATCTTTACTCCATATCTTTGTGCTAATTTTTTAGCGTAACGAATACCAACCTCTAAAGCAATGGCCAAACCTGGACCAACAGTCACCGCTATCGCATCAAAAGAACTTAAGTCGTCCACAGAAAGCTTTACTCTCTTTAAAGTTTCTTTTATTGTCCACTCTATCTTGTCTTCATGAGCTCTCTTGGCTAAAGAGGGAACCACTCCTCCCCATTTTTTATGTATTAAAACTTGTGAGTACTCTATGTGACTTAACACTCTTCTCCCCTTAGTTACAGCTACAGAGGTCTCGTCACAAGAAGTATCAATTGAGAGTATTAATGGACCTTTCATATTTTGGCAAAACTAATTTCTCTACAGTTCTTTCCTTTATGTTTAAACTTCATCCAGTATATGTTTTTGCTCTTTGTTGTTAGTAAAGAAAATAGGTTTCTGTTCATTTTATCACCCCACTCAAAAAAAAGTATTCTTCTTTTTTTAAGTAACTTTTCTATGTTTAAAAACCTAAACTCCTCCTCATCTTTAATAA
>JALWZV010000076.1 GCA_027002315.1 Candidatus Roizmanbacteria bacterium
ACTGCAAAATGTAAATCGGTCGTGTTCTGATCAGGCGCAGGGAGCTTCCTCCCTGCGCCTTATTCTGACTGTTTTTTACAGCTAAAGATTTTGTTTTGTATATTCACAGTCAGAGAAAAAAAGATGGTTCGTCTGAAGAGTTTAGAGACTTTCTTATTAAAGTAAAAAACAATTTCTCTTCTACAATGGCTGGTGAGTTTGTGCAGTTTGGAGTAAACATGGCAAAAAATATTCGTGATACTCACAGACCGAAGATTAAAGATAGTTTGCGCGATGGATTTAAACACGAATATTGGAGAAAAGATTTACTTGTTGGAGTACTAGAATTGATGGCAGTTGGAGCACTTGCTGGAGCAAAACATTACTTTATAGATAGTGGTCGTGTAAAATTACCTAAATTACCAATTTCACAACCATCTGAAAAGCCCGCAAATCATTTAGTAATAAAAGAACCAACTCCAACTCCTAATCTACACATCTCAGGGAAAATTATTAGCAAAAATATTCCTGGTAGGAAAGAACATAAAACAACTTTAATCATCAGTCCTATTGAAAATCCGGGTGATTTAAATAGGTTTGTTTTTGAGTTATACAATAGTCCATTTGCTAGTTGGGATAAAGTTAGAATAATAGCAAAAGACAAGAATGGTAATACTCTCTCTTTAAATAATGCAGCCTTAGGTTGTGATCAGCCTGATGGTTGTTCTGACGGTATCGAGTTCGGCAGAATTAACTGGAGCTATCTTCAAACGTTACAGATTGTCGATTTGGAGATTACTACAACATTTCCTAGTTTAGTTGAGGAAAAAGTTAGAGATTTCAAACCATTATCTTCTCTTGATGATAGTAATAGTAATTATTTACAAGAACCAAGTGATGAAGTTTACACGATAAGAGACCCTTCTCGTAATATAGATATCCCTGATGTTTGCTTTCATCGCAGAGCTGATATGACAATTGAGTCTATATATTTTGTAATCCCAGAAGGAGAAACAATGCGCGGATTGATTCAAGGAGCTTTTGGTCCGGAACTAAAAGGTATGTCCATAACGGTAGAGATTATGGATGAACAAGGAAATGTTATTTATCAGAAAAGTGGCTTATCAAGCAGTTTTATAGATAATCGTGTTCTTCGGTCAGGTGAACGTATGAGAATAACTATTAATGGTAAAAACGGGAGTATGAATAGTGGAAGAAGTAGAGCGTCAAGGTTGTCAAGATATGGTTATCCCGGTCAAGGAAAGGCACAAAATAGAGGTGTTTATAGAAGCACAAAACCTATTATTCCTAACAACAGATACTCCAGAAAAGTTTGATAAGCGTTGATATCTATAAAACAGAATAATTCTAATGTAGTGCCGGGGAGAGGACTTGAACCTCCACTCTTTTACAAGAACACGGTTCTGAACCGTGCGCGTCTACCAATTCCGCCACCCCGGCTATCTCAATGCACTTCTATTTCACACACTTTACGTCTACCCCTCCTTCAGTTTTTAAACTCATCGTTAAGACTTCCCCCTTCGCTAAAGCTACGGAGGGATAAATAACTCATCGCTATTCGCTCGACGTCTTAACTCGAAACTTTCGGAGGGTTAACTGAGAGTAATACTCGCTAAAGCTCGTCCAACTCTCAGTTGAACAATTCCGCCACCCCGGCTATCAAAAACAATTTCTAATTCTTAATTTCTAACGCTAAACACGTCATCGCGAGGAAGGAGTGTTAGCGACTGACGAAGCGATCTCCGCCTGTGTGAGAGTAGGGCTGACTACTCTTTAGTTCTTCACGAGTTGTATTAAGTTTCATAACGGTGGGGATTGCCACGTCACTACGCCACGCTTAGCGTGGCTACTTTCCTCGCAATGACGTAACACAAACATTATACTTAATTATCAAAGTTCATTCTTTACTCTTAATGTTTTAAAATTAAACATTAGTCCATTAGAAATTAGTAATTGATTACCTGCCCGCATGTAGGCGGGGAAATTAGAAATTAGTAATTAGAACTTTTATCATCATTCTTTAATCTTCAATCGTTAATCGTTATTCTTCATTCATTATTCCTAACTAAATACTAGATACTAATACTGTGGACCTACCGAGAATCGAACTCGGATTTCTACGTTGCGAACGTAGCGTTCTACCGTTTAACTATAGGCCCTTTAGAGTGCTCTTGGCCAGACTTGAACTGGCATCTCCGGATCCGGAATCCGGTGCTCTATCCATTAAACTACAAGAGCAGGCAAGAGTTTCTATATTATACCAATCTTTTTAAGGAGGTTTAGCTCACAAAGTAACCTTGAGAGAAAAACGAAAGTAGTATTATTTGCATCATCATAAAGATAATAAAGATTATTAGTTTTATTTTTTTATTAAATGAGGTGAGAACCAAATACATTGACAAAGACATAAACGCATATCTAGGAATGGACGATAATGTTCCTGTTAGAGTTGGCACAATTAAGTTTATTAGCGAAAATAAATTTAATGATAAAAGATTAATGTCGTAATCGCTTTTCTTTTTTGACCTTAACTTTTTAATTATCCTGACTAAATCTATTGCAAGTATAGTAAAAGCAAAGATGAAAAAGGAAAACTCTACCAATGCGATGAAGTATTGCCAGTTAAAGGATGCAGTCATAAATATCTTAATATATCTAAACAGTGCTCTTAATGGTATCACGAGCTTTGATGATCTATTAGCTCCAAATGATGGTTGAGCATGTAAAAAAAATAAAGCATCTCCTGTTGTTTTTAAAAGATATAGTATATAACTAAACAATCCAATAAAAGGTGTAATTAAACAGATTACTTTTTTAAGGGAGACTGTCTTCTTTTTTTTAAACTCTAAGATCAATGAGACGAGGGGAAATATGAAGATGGTAATTCCAATAAGCCTGGTTAAGGATAATAAAAAAGAGGAAATAGTAAATAGCAAGTATTTTTTTGTTTTGTAAAAATAAAGTGAGAGAGATAATAATAGAAAGAAAAGCCCCTCTGTGTAAACCGAGACAGCGAAGAAGCTGGTTGGAAAAATTAAGATAAACGCTATTACCCAAGGCCAGTTTTTAAACTTTAGTTTTTGAAGATATTTCTTAAAAATAATCAGACCAATGAAGAAAGAGAGGTTAGAGATGATCAGACCAGAAATGAGCAGGTTGTCTACTACATAGTTTGTAAGCTTTATTAAAATTGGGTAGAGCGGAAAAAACGCTTGTTGAAATTGAGAGTATCCTTGTTTAGCAATGAGCATATAATGTATCCCGTCAAACTTTCCCCAAGTATGAAGGTTGAAAGGAATTTTTTTATAT
>JALWZV010000077.1 GCA_027002315.1 Candidatus Roizmanbacteria bacterium
TCCAACACAGTCTTAATTTTTAAAGCTGGAAGGTTGACTTGACCAATCCCACCCTTTTCCCTTAATTCTAACCTATTGCTTGCTTATACTAAACATATTGAAGATAAAGATAACACATCAGGTTGAATCTAGGCGGCTCTGAGGCTCCAAAAATGGCCAATTTAACCTACGAGGTTGTATTGGAGTTGTGTCAGAGTTTGCTGTTGCAAAGACGAGTATTTATGTTAAAATATCTTTTATCATGAAAAGAGAAGCGTTACCATTTGTTGTTCTTTTTCTCATTAACCGCTTCAGGCGGGGAGAATGGTAATGCTTTAAGGCATTGAAATTTTACCCGCCTCACCGGCGGGTTTTTTAGTATATATGGAAAAAGAAGAAATAACTAACATACATCCTAGAAGATTAGATGAGATGGCAGATGCGTTTAAAGACCATCCTTCTGCAATTGTCCCAGATTGGGTACAAGAGTCTTCATGGGACGCTAATTATGCCTTAGAGTCAGGCGAGGGTAATCTAATTGTTCTTGATGAACTTGCGCAAAGAGTCGTTGAGTATGTATTAGCTAAATACGGTGAGGGTAGGCCTGAAGAATATGGAAATGGAAGTGGGCAAAAGAGTACAGAGGGTCAAGGATGGGTTCCTTTACCTGCGGAAATAACAGAGAGCAAAGGTGGGTTTTTTGTGGATGAAGATGGAGTTGTACATATTGTAAAATCACCTGATTGGTGGTCATTAAAAGACTCTAGTCATGAAAGCAGGCTTGAGCACAAGTCTCAGATACCTGATTACGCAACTTACGAAATAGGTGTTGTTGAAAGGAGTTTGGAGGAAGAGCGTGAGCTAATAGATCCTGATAGATTAAACGGTGTTGGTACAACTGGAAATGAACTTGAGTTTGTGGTGGTGACAAAAACACCTGATGGTAAAATTAGGTCTGTTAACATCCAATCATTAATTCGTGCTTTTAAAAAACACAAAATATCAGCTAGTATTGAGGGGTGGGACTCTCAATTTGAGCATCCCTCTAAACCGAGAGAACAAGGTCTTTCTGTAAGTGAACACACAAGGGTTATTTCTCACGATTTACTTTTAATAGATGAGGCCTTTAGAGTTTTAGGATTACATTTGGTACCTACCGCCGTGATGCCTTTTACTGGTCAAGGTCACAGTAATTTTGAGAATGCTCATGTGAGACATGTTCTGATGAGAGGAATGGCTGCAGCATTGGGACATGATTTAACCATTGAGGAGGCATCGATAATGTTAGCTGGCTATGGGGTTAACGGCCTTCACATAACGGTCGATGTTCAAGGAGATGATAAGGGGTTGGTAGGAGACGAGAGACTAAACAAAATCTTTAATCTAACTCATGGTAAGGTGGTGGCTTTAATGAAAGCTTGGACGCTAAATGGTAACTTAGAATCTGTAAATATGTTAGTAAGTGGTCGGTTGTCGAATCGGGAAGCACACAGAAGACTATTGGAGACTGCAAGAGTTGGAGAGGTGAGAAGGTTATTTGACAAAAGATCAATTAAGGCTCTAGAAGAAGGGTTAGTTCCGTCTTTGGAAAGAGCGGCTTTATGTAACGAAGATGGCGAGCCCGCCACAGGTGTTCACAATCCTTTAGGTAGGCAAAAGGAATCAGGTAGAAATGAGTTTACTGTTTTTGATGTGGAGGCTAATATAGAAAAGATCATGGCTCTTGAGTCATTATTAACTCTTTACACAACCGCGGTTGACAGAGCTGTGTTAAGAGATAATCTAGAGGATGTTAAGTCAAGACTAGGAATGACGTCTGATGATGAGGATTTCTTTTTAAGCGTTATGACAAAACAAAGTGAGTTTGATGAGTTAATGGAAACTGTTGAGGAACATGGGTTACGGGGAGAGGTTATGTTTAACAGAGAAAGTTTTGCTGTTGGGGAAGTGTTAGTAAGGTTTATAGATTGGGTTGAAGAGTTTGCAAAAATTGAGGGAATAACTGAGAAACAGCATAGAGAGGAGTTTGAGCGAGTTGATTTTTTGAGAGATATTACACTACGAGGTCTCAAAGGCGAGGTTGCTGAGAATTTTGAAGATTATTTCAATAAAGAAAGTGAGTATTTTGCAGTTGGAACATTAGGCGAGATAGCCTACAAGAGATTTAATGTATTAGTTGAGAAACGAAATCTTTCTCCAGAAGATGCGCGTGCTCAGGTGATTGTTGAGTTGGCAGAAGGTTTTTATAATCATCTAGATGTTATGAACAGCAGAGTAGATTTGTTTATTAGTTATTAATTTTTAATTTAAATTTAAATGATACTTTTAGTTCAGTTTAGAGATGACCAGGCAGGTTGGCATGAGTTGAGATGCGTTTACGATGGCTTAAAATTAAGTTATAGCCAGTATAAAATTGTGAATGTATTATCAAGTTTTGTAACCAAGAAAACACTGGAAAGAGATTTTAACTCTGCTGATGCTGTTGTTTTAGGTGGGTCTGGTGAGTTAGGATGGGAAGTCTATGAAAATGGAGGTAAGAGTAAAATCGAGATATTTAGGAATGTCTTAAAGAAACTTCAAGAACCATTATTAAAATTAGTTAAGAAAGATAAGACTCCTGTTCTTGCAACGTGTTTTGGACATCAGCTCTTAGCTCATTTTTTAGGTTCAGAGGTTGGACTGGATAAAGAGCAAGCTGAAACGGGTGTGTTTAGCATACATCTGACCAAAGAAGGAAAAAACAACCCGATTTTTAATGGTTTAAAAAGAGGATTTAATGCTGTAGTAGGACATAAAGGTTCGATAATGGAGTTAGCCAAAGACAAAAAAATAAAAGTCTTAGCTTACAGCGATAGATGTAAAATACAGGCTTTTCAGTATGGTAAAAATACCTACAGTGTGCAGTTTCATCCAGAGCTTAGTTTTGAGGACTTATTGTTTAGACTTTCTTTGTACCCAAGCTATGGAAAAGTTAAGTTTCAAAGAAAAAAAGTTTTAGCTCCACGAGTACTTGAAAATTTTATTAAGATTATTAACAAATCAAAATAGCAATAAAAATTTAATCCTTTTTGCCTTAATTTATACGTCGCTCAAGGGAGAATCTTGATGTTCTATGTGTTCTCTTTGGATTATTTTTTAATCATTAGGATATCTTTTTTATCTATATTTCCATCATTTTCCCTTACTTGAAACCACGGTTTTTTAAACCGTGGAGGAAGTTTAGTAACTGTGGCATAATTTCAAGGTATGGGATTCAAGTATTGGAGTGGAGGACATAGTAAATACAGATTAATGTAC
>JALWZV010000078.1 GCA_027002315.1 Candidatus Roizmanbacteria bacterium
CACTAAGGCCATATTCGATTAGCAGACTACGGCCTTTCAAAGATAATGACTTTTAAAAAAAAAAGGAAAAACAAAAGAAAGTATAGAAACTGTGGAAGAACAAAGAACATAGCTCCAGAAATGCTCACAAAAAAAGGTCATAGTAAACTCATTAATGAGTTAGAAGAGCTGAAAACAAAAAGACATCCTAAGGCTGTTAAAAGGCTGGAAAGAGCCAGATCTATGGGAGATTTATCAGAGAACAGTGAGTATCATGCAGCTAAAGAAGAATTAAGTTTTATCGTTGAGAGAATTAAATTCTTAGAGGCTGTCTTAACAAACGTTACTGTTGTAAACGAAGAGAAAAACAATACCATAGTGCAGTTGGGAGATATTGTTGTTCTTAAAAATGGAAAGGAAGTTATGGAAATGGAGATAGTCGGCGAGTTTGAGTCTAATCCATTAAAAGGTAAAATTTCTCATAACTCTCCTATAGGAAAAGCTTTATTAGGTAAAAAAGTTAATGAGATTGTGGAGGTTGTCGCCCCTGCAGGAAAAGTTACTTACGAAATAATAGAAATAAAATAAAACATTACTTCTTCTTTTTTTCCTGTTTCTTCACTTTAGGTGTTGGAGGAGTTTGTGTCTTCTTTGCATCTATGTTCTTCAAAACTATTCCCGATGTAAATAAAATCTTGCCATCTGTGGTGATATAAGATGTGTAAATCTTTCCCCCTATATCAAGAGTAAATCTATACACGCCACTTGTCTTTTCCACAGACTTAACAGTAAATTTAAGCTTATTATCTCTCACAACTTTGTGCACAGCTTCCGGAATCACCTTAGTCTGCATCTGTTTAAGTTTTTGATTCTCCCACACACTCTGACCTAAAAATACTCCAGAGATAACAATGATGATTACAGCTACCGCGTAGATTATTAAATTTCCTTTAAAGAGGTCTAAACTGAGTATATTAGACGCCGATACATCACTATTATTAAGGCTGTGATCTGCCTGTTTCTTGTGTGTTTTTTTCATTCTTCAATTAGACATCAAATATCGTGATTTTTCAAGTCCTTTTCTTTTTTACCTAATCTTAGTTCCCACCGGCATATTGTTGCATTCTACTAAAAAAATATCTTCTCCGTTGTCACCGGCCAACACCATTGCCTGAGAATCAAGACCAAAAATTTTACGTGGTTTTAAATTAATAATAAAGGCATAGTTATTTTTTATTAAGTCTTCGGGTTTGAAATACTGAGCTATACCTGACACAACCTGCCTTGTTCCAATTTCATCGCCGAAATCAACAACTAAAAGTAAAAGCTTCTCTGATTTCTCAACTTTTTCTGAAGATATAACCTTTCCTACCCGTATATCTAATTTCTGAAAATCCTGAAAGTTTATATACTCGTTATTATCTTGCATATATTCTGTATGTGTTTGAGCCAATCTTTTTAAACTTATAAATCTTAATACTGCCTATCTCAGATGTTCTATCCACATGTGGTCCACCGCAAAACTCTTTAGAGTAAGAGTTTTTAATTTTATCACAATCTTTTGTGATGAAATAAACCTTAACCTTGTCTGGGTACTTAGCTTTAAAAAAAGCCTTGGCGCCAATCTTTAGAGCCTCTTCTTTATTTATGATTTTAAAACACACCTTAAGATCCTCTTTTATTTTTTTGTTAACAATCGCCTCTACTTTTTTAATATTCTCAGTTGTTGGTGAGTTTAAAGAATAAAAATCAAAGCGCAATCTCTCCGCTGTAATATTTGAACCTTCCTGTCTGACACTATCTCCCAACACATCAAAAAGCGCTTGATGTAATAAATGAGTGGCCGTGTGATATCTAACAGTGTCCTTGGACTTATCAGCCAATCCACCTTTAAACTTACTAATCGATCCCTTTCTTGATATCTCCTTATGGTGATTAAACTCTCTGTAAAACTCATCTCTGTTTATAATCTGGCCTTTTTCTTTAAATATCTCCTCTGTGAGTTCTAGAGGAAAACCATAATTTTGGTATAAATCAAACGCAGTTTTTCCCGTGATGTTGCTTATTTTTTCAACTTTTTTCAGACCTCTCTCTAACGCCTGTTTAAACTTAGTCAGCTCATTATTGATTATTTTCTGAATATTATCTAAATCCTTCTCTACGTTAAAGTACACATCGTCATATGTAAGTAAAACTGAGTTGACTAGTAAATCAAAATCGCTTGGCTTAAAATCTCCTTTCAACTTGTGCATCTTCATAGCAGATCTTCTTAAAAGCCTCCGTAAAACATATCCCTGTTCCTTATTCGAAGGCAAAACTCCATCCTTTACTAAAAACACGGATGCCTTAATATGATCAGCTATCACTCTTATTGTTTCAGTATTGTCAGTATAATTTCTTCCAGAGACCTTAGATATTGCTTTGATTATCTCACTATACAAATCGGTCAAAAAAATATCAGGCTGGTTACAGGTAGCAGCTAATATTCTCTCCAGTCCACCCCCAAAATCAACATTTTTATTTGGCAAAGGAACAAACCCTTTTTTTGTTTTTAAGTACTGCATAAAAACGCTGTTTCCTATCTCCAAAAATTTGCCGCAATCACAGTTCGGGTGACACTTAGCTCCAAAAGAGGGATTGTGTTTTACATCAAACTTGTAAAAAACCTCGCTATCTGGCCCTCCTGGTTCATTTAACGGCATAGATGATGGAACACCCGCACGAGACCACCAGTTCTTCTCAGCAGGATAGACAAATATTCTTTCTCCCAGCTCAGCGGTTATTCCATATTTTTTAAAAATACCTCTCCAAATATCAATAGACTCATCATCCCTCTCTAGTCCATATTCTTTGTCACCGGCAAAGACGCTTACATAAAGTCTTTTAGGATCAATGCCCAAAATATCTACCAAAAAACTAAAAAACCAGTTTAGTTGCTCTTTTTTAAAATAATCACCCAATGACCAGTTCCCCATCATCTCAAAAAAAGTTGTGTGTCTGTTATCACCAACCTCATCTATGTCCTGAGACCTCAAACATCTTTGAATGTTGTACAATCTTTTTCCCAACGGATGAGGATTGCCTAACAAAAAAGGGACTAATTGTTGCATTCCACTACCTGTAAACAAGGTCGTCGGATCATCAAACGGCACTAACGAGATAGGAGGAACCTCCTTATGCCCGTTTTTTTTCCAAAAGTCAGCAAATAATGTTCGTAGTTTTTTATGTGCAATCTTGCTCATCTTATCTGATTATCTGAACCAAGCAGCTCGTCCTAATTTATAATGAAGATTCTTGTTTTTTCTCTCTCCTATTATCTTTGCAGGAACACCGCCAACAATTGCAAAAGCGGGAACATCTTTAGTAACAACAGCCCCAGCGCCAATAACAGCCCCTTTTCCAATTTTAACTCCAGGTAATATTATTGCTCTAGGACCAATAAAGACATAATCTTCTATCTCCACGGGTTCCTTAATTACGCTATCAACATCAGCAAACTTGTTTGAGTTTATGTTGTGCTCTGAGTTATATATCATAACCTCCGATGCTATATCAACATGGTTGCCTATAGATAACTTTTCTCTGCCGTCTAAAACAGCAAACTCGCCTATTATTGTGTCCTCACCTATCTCTATGTTTTTTGGGTTATATAAACGCAGGTACATATGAATAGATGATGCTTTCCCTATCTTCATACCGCACAATCTATAAAAAAATCTACGTATAAAATGTGATGGAATCTTGCCGACAAAATGTAAAAAGTACACCTCGAGCTCTAAAAAGACAGTTCTTATTCTAAAAACAACCTTCTTAAAGATATCCCTGCTTGTAAGTTGTGTTCCGGTTTTATCCTTCATATATAAGCTTATTTTAACAAATTAAACTCCTCCTGTCCCAACAAGATAGACTGCTTGCCAAGGTCTGAAGTTTGAGTAGAATCTCTTCTGAAATAAAATCTTGTCTCCTTTTGTGACCTTGTAATCAAAGTGTACCTTAGTTCCATACGAGGCGAAGTCTATCTGTTTTACAACTCCTTTTGGAAGATTAGGATCATCTTGATACAAAGGTTCGGGAGGTGGCTCTATTCCGTAAATTACAGGCTTAGATATCTCAACCTTTCTTCCATCTTTAGTTCCGTAAAGATAAAAGTATAATAAATTTTTAGGCTTATCTACCTTGACCTGTATTAATAAGTTATTACCAGTATCGTTCTTAAACTTCAGATCAACAGACGGTGAAAACACAGTGGCATCAAACCCAGGAGGTGAGTCATTCTCATAGTAATAAACTCTGTATGCATGAGAATGTCTCTCTATTATCGGCAAGCCCGCATTTAGTGCCGCTCTGAACAACGTCGTAGAAACCTGACACACTCCTCCCCCATCGCCTAAAACTGTTTTGCCATTCTTGATTACATACGATTGTTTATAACCAGTGTGAGCAGAGATATCGCCAACTGTTTTGTTGAAAGAAAAGATAGAGTCTTTAGGAATCAAAACGCCATTAAACTTCGAGGATGCCAGCATTATGTTATAAATCCTTGCTGATATTGAGTGAGAAAAGTCTGACTTCCCAACCCCAACCAACTCCTTAATTCCTAAATTATTTGAACTTTCAAGCGTCACCTCCGGTTTTATTATTTTTTTTCTCAATACAATGACTGCGTTCTTCTTTCCTTCCAAAGCAGTAGCTCTGCATTTACCATCAAAATCTCGCATAAACGATGGAACATCTATCATCTCTCCATTCCTATGTTCTTTAAAAGCAGTTACTCTTCCATTCTTAAACTCAAAGAGAGCGTTACGCGGTTCTCTGTTATATAAAGTGTTCATCTCTTTCAAAAAATTTGAAAGAATGTCTCTGTTGTAATTTAACCCTTCATTAAGAGCTATTTTTTTAAGCCCAGTTATTAAAACCAGTTTTTGATAAACCCTGGACCTCAACTTTGATGATCTACCTATCAAAAAAGACTTATCTGCTATGTCTTTGGCATTGTAACCAAGTTTTATTGTTTTGCCTGAAAATGTAGCTACTTTGCTACCCTCAAACAAAACCTCTATCTTAATAGACTCATATTTTTTATTTTTTTTAGCAAAAAAATTGTACACATCATCATAACTCTTTCCCCCGAAATCAACACCATTAACAATCACATTTGGATATATTTTATCCTTAAGATTCCTCTCTAAAGCAGTAAAATAAGTAACTAAAATGAAGATTAAAAAAACAATGGCAACTATAACAAAAAAAACTCTTTTAAGTAAAACACCCTTAAAGTTGTACTCTATATCTGCTATCATGTAAGTATGAATAATAGTAAAGAAGAAAGTGCAGAAAATCAACAGAATAATCAGAATGCTCAGAAACCAGAAGATCATCGACCTATATTTGAAGCTGTCCCAGACAACAATCCAGAACAACCTACTGAAAATTTGTCACCTGAAGAAGTTGCTCCTAATGTAGATCTTAATCAAGGAGATATAGCTCCACCCGATATCCCAGAAGATATTCCTCCCCCTGTCTACCAAGAAAACAAAACCAAATACCTCATCATACTCATCTCAACCATATTCTTTTTTCTTATGCTTTTTGTTATCTTCAAGATCCTTCTTCCTGGAGGAAATAACAAAAAACAAGATGTCAAGCTTACTTATTGGTTTCTGTGGGAAGATAAGCAAACATTGGAACCATTAATTAAAAAATACGAGAAAAAAAATCCAAATGTCAAAATAGACCTAGTTATTCAATCTAAAGAAGAGTATTTACAAAAAATAATCGCTAGAAGTAAAAAGGGTAAGGGTCCGGATATTTTTAGATTTCACAACACATGGCTGCCAGAACTTAAGGAACTAGCTGCTCCCTTGCCAACCAAGGTTTTTCCTTACAAAGAGTATGAAAAGACCTTTTATCCCGTGGTAAAACAAGATTTGAAAATAGGTAATGATTATTATGGAATACCGTTAGAGATCGATGGTCTGATACTTATATACAACAAAGAGTCCTTTGACCAAGTAGGAATTACATCACCACCGACAAACTGGGATGAGTTAATCGATACAGCCTCAAAACTCACCATAAAAGATAAAAATGGAAATATTGTAAGATCAGGATTGGCGATGGGAACAGCTTCTAACGTAGAACATTTTTCAGATATATTTGGCTGGATGCTTTTACAAAATGGCGGAAGCATTAAGAAAATATCTTCCTCGATAGGACAAGACACACTACAAGCATACAGAAGCTTATCTGAAGAACCAAATAACCTTTGGGATAGTAGAATGCCAAACTCGATACTGGCCTTTGTTCAGGGAAAAGTAGCAATGATATTCGCACCATCGTGGGAAGTGCTTGTTATAAAAGCTCAAAATCCAGATATTAAACTTAAAACAGCTCCCCTTCCTAACATTCCAGGAGCCGACAAAGTAGCGTTAGCTAATTACTGGGTAGAGGGTGTTTCGAGATACAGTAAAAATCAGGTTGAGGCCTGGAAATTTTTAAAGTTCCTTGTTGATAAAAATAATTTGACAACATTTTACAAAAACACAGCAGCCAATAAACTCTTTGGTGAACCATACTCTAGAGTGGACTTAGCATCAACCTTGATTCAAAATGAATACCTAAAGCCAGTGGTCGAACAAGCTAATTACTATCAAAGCATTCCAATGATATCTAGAACCTATGATGATGGTCTAAACGATGCCATTATTAGTTATCTAAGAAACGCTATCAACTCCACAATTCAAGGAGTAAATTACGCAACGGCTCTGGAGCCTGTACAAAAGGGAGTTGAACAGATTTTCCAACAGTATGGTATAAATTAAGTATGGATATCCCATTTTTAAAGCATAAACAGGAAGAAAAAATTTGGGGATTATTTTTAAAAGATAATTCCGGCACGGTGTTTTTGTTTCAAAAAAAAGACTCAGAGATTGAGCTGCTCGACAAAACAGAGTTTCAGTTCACAAACGGCTGGAACAATATATCTAAAGATATCGATGAGGCTGTGTATCGTCTTTCCAAGGACTTAGACGAGGATATAGATAAGCTCATAATATTCTTATACTCTAGATACGTAGATCAAGAAACCAAGAAAATAGAACTCCCCTACCTCCAAGAAATTAAAGCAATGGTCAAAGAACTTGAGTTTATACCATTAGGATTTATGGAGATTAATGAGAGTATCGTTAATTATTATCAAAAGAAAAAAGATGTTCCGTTCACAGGAGTACTTGTAGAAGTCGGTGAGTCTATTATCTCAACATTTATTTATAAAAATGGACAGAGTATCAGCTCAGAAAAAACCGTAAGAACTCCAAGTTTTATGGATGATCTTTTATCAACGCTCAACAAACAAACACAGTTGTTGCCTCCAAAGATTGTTTTATACGACTCAGGAAATCTAGATAAAGAATCAGAAAAAATATTAGACTTCAAGTTCGATAAAAAGTTCTTCATACATCCGCCCAAGGTTGAGATTATAACCCCAGAAGAGATAGAACAAGGACTTATTGAGACATTTAAAGAACAACTCATCGATAAAGAAAAAAAGAAAGAGAAACAACAAACCTCAGAGAAGGTTATGGGTTTTGAGATAGGAAAAGATATCGACGAAGAAAAACAGGATGCTGCTCAAACCCCAATAAAAGAAAATAGCTCTAGCTCTCCAAAAGAATTTATAACTAATTTATTTATTCACAGTAAAGCTATAACAACATTAATTTCTAATCTTAAAAATACTCTTTTAAAGTCAAAGGCTATTTTAGCAATATCTTCATTTATCGTGGTTTTTATTCTTCTTGGAATAGCTGTTGAAGCAACGTCTCACAAAACAGTATTGGAGATAAATCCAGAACAAAAAACCATTAACACAGAGGTTACTATTAATAATATGCCCTACGACAAAATAAATAAAAGCATTGATTTAAAAAGCACCTTAAGTACTAGCGGAAAAAGAGAGATTGGTAAAAAAGCAACTGGCAAGGCAACTTTGTATAACTTTACATCAACAGAAAAACTATTTAATAAAGGCTCAATATTCCAATACGGGAAATTACAATTTGTATTAACAGACTCAACGGTAGTTGCATCTGCTTCTGAAAAATTAATAAACGGAAAGCCTGTAAGAGAACCTGGCTCAAAAACAGCAAATTTAGAGGCAGCAAAGATAGGATCAGCATACAACATAAAAAAAGGAGTAAAACTTACTCCATCAAATTTATCATCTACCGATTATTATGCCATGACGTCCACCTCGTTCACAGGAGGAGAAAAATCGGAGATAAACACTGTTTCTAAAACAGATATGGCTAAGCTTGAGAACAAACTTATTAAAGAGACAAAGGATAAATCTGCCACGTTTCTCAAAGAGATATCGAAAGATAAACTCGTCTTAAACTCCTTAACAGAGGTTGCTTTGTCGGATAAAAAATATGACAAGGAAATTGGTGAAAAAGCTAACTCAATATCTCTCAGCGCCAAAGGTGAAACCACGTTTTACATAATAAACAAAGAGTCGTTTGAAAAAATAATTCTTCAACAGATACGAAAAGAAGAAAGTGTTCCTTCAAAGTTCGATATTAAGAACCTGAGTTCAAAAATATTAAAAAGTGAGTTAAGTGATGATAATATATCTCTTGATCTTAAGGTAACAGCTAAGGCTGTTCAGAAAGTAAACAAAGACCAGCTTATTAAAGACATAAGGTTGAAATCAAGGAAAAATATAGAGACACTGCTCGAAAACAAGTACGATATAAATAATTACTCTATACAAATAGACTCAATAATTCCGTTTTTTAAAAACGTTTCTTCGCCTTTTACTCATAACATAAAGGTAGTTAGTAAGTATTAACGATATAATAAATATGGCTCTCTATGTTTACACAAAAAGAAAAATAACAAAGAAAAAGAAAATATTTGTGTTGTTTTCCTACATAACGTTAACGTTGGGATCGTTGTTGTTGTTCTGGGCTTTTTACCCTATTATATCTTTCGAGTTTTACACACGTTTTCTATCAAAAAACAAATACTTTTCCCCCATTGTGAAAAGCACGATAATAAGATCTCCTTTACTCTTTGGAGAAAATAAAAAGGTGTTGTCAAGTAATTTAAGGGATTTTACTCAAGCCAACCTTTGGTTTCCTACTGTAGATAAAAGCAAAGAAAAACACCTGAGTATTAAAGAGTATACTCTATCTATCCCTAAACTTAATATTAAAAACGCTAAGGTTGTTGTTGGAGGGAAAGATCTTTCTAAAAGCCTTGTTCACTACCTGCCTCATTCGCTACCAGGAGAGGAAGGCAACGTTGCGATATTTGGACACTCGACCTTACCGCAGTTATATAACTCAAAAGATTATAAAACTATATTTACCTACCTTCCATCCCTTAATAAAGGCGATTTTATATACATAGATATCAACGGAATCGAGTATGAGTACAAGGTTTACGAAATTTTTATAGTTAAACCCGAGGACACAGAGATATTAGATGATATAAAAGGTGGATCTTTCCTAACTTTAGTTACCTGTGTTCCTCCAGGAACATTTTGGAAAAGACTAGTCGTAAGAGCAAAGTTAACTCATCTTCCTGAATAGTAAAAATTATGGCGTAGGAGTTGGCGTTAAGGTTGGTCCAAACAAATGCGTGCCACAACTAACTTTTTTCTCGGTTCCTTTTATAAAATACTCCACCTTGCCAAAGTAACATCTTCTCTCAACAATATCCTTAGGTTTTTTAAGTTTAATATCTTTTTTCTGATAAGCTGACAGCACAAAACTCATCACTCTATTCCAGATAGGAGCTGCACCTGTTATTCCTGATGTTAGGTAGGGATTCATAGGTGAGTTGTCGTTATTACCAACCCAGACAGCAGTTAAGAAGTTAGGAGTGTACCCTATGGTCCAGTTATCTCTCTTGTCATCTGTTGTTCCTGTCTTAACTGAGACAGTAAAATTCTTGATAACTAAAGCTGAGTGTCTGCCAAACTCCCACTGTCTTGAAAAGTTATCGGATAATATGCTCGAGATTAAAAAAGCAACGGACTCAGGTAAAACCCTTTTCTTTATCACCTTATTCTCCTCAATAGTTTTTCCATAGCTATCAGTTATCTTTAAAACACTAGTTAAATCAACCCTCTCCCCACCGGTAGCAAAAACCCCATACGCTGTTGCCATCTCTATCATCCTCACATCTCCTCCGCCCAGGGTTAATGATAACCCATATCTAGATGGATCTTGCCACGTGGTTATACCTAGTTTATGAGCATGCTTTATAAAATTAACAACCCCTACTTTTTGCAACACCTTAACAGCTGGGATATTAAATGAGTTTGCCAAAGCTAGCCTTAGTGTTACGTTGCCATGAAATTTACCATCGTAGTTAACAGGTTTATATGGCTTGGTCCCTTCTACTCGAAAAACAGTTGGAACATCCTTAATAATCGTTGCGGGTGTAAATCCCTTTTGCAGAGCTAATGAGTACATCAACGGCTTGATACTACTACCAGGCTGTCTAAGAGCTGTTGTGACATTGAAGGAGCCTGATGGTGTGGCAAAGAAGTCATAAGAACCAACCATGCTGAGTATCTCTCCTGTTGATGGTCTTGTAACCAAGACTGCTCCGTTGGTTACATTAAGCTTACGTATCTTGTCTA
>JALWZV010000079.1 GCA_027002315.1 Candidatus Roizmanbacteria bacterium
GGTGTCGGTCATAGTAATTGTCATAGTATTGCTATTTTAGACCAGACACCCGTTCTCTTTATGCTCAGTTTGTATGAGAAACAAACCTTATTTCATGCTCATCTTGTGTGAGATAAGACTCCCCTTTTTATTTCACTAAATAATAATGTATAATCTAATGATTAAAAGTTTTTGATTTGTTTAATGAAAAAAACTGCTTTGGTAACAGGTATTTTAGGTCAAGACGGTCCTTATTTAGCCAAGTATCTGCTTGAGAAGAGATATAAAGTTTACGGAATGATTCGCAGATACTCTGCCCCAAACTTTACTAATTTAGATTACTTAGGGATTACCAAGGAAATAGATTATGTTGATGCTGACCTAACAGACCAGTCGTCTCTCTTGCGCTTAATTAAACTACTGCACCCTGATGAGGTCTACAATCTCGCCGCACAATCTTTTGTGAAGGCATCGTTTGAACAACCAGTCTTAACAACAAACACAAATTCTTTAGGCGTTCTTTATCTACTAGAGTCAATAAGATTATTTTCACCCACATCAAAATTTTACCAAGCCTCGACGAGCGAGATGTTTGGAACAAATCACACCAACGGAATTCAGGACGAAAACACTCCTTTTCACCCAAGAAGTCCGTACGGAGTCTCTAAGGTTTTTGCTTACTGGATGACCGTTAATTACAGAGAGGCTTATAATATCTTTGCCTGCAATGGCGTTTTATTCAATCATGAGTCGCCAATACGTGGAATTCAGTTTGTAACGCGAAAGGTTACAGACGGTGTTGCTAGAATAAAGTTAGGTTTAGAAAAAGATATTCGATTAGGCAATCTGGATGCTATACGTGATTGGGGTTTTGCGGGTGATTATGTTGAGGCAATGTACTTAATGTTACAACAAGATAAACCAGATGATTATGTTGTTGGCACAGGGGTTGGTCACAGCGTAAAAGACTTAGTTAAGGCTGCGTTCAAGGCGATTGGTATCTCTAATTGGCAGGATTATGTAAAACAAGATCCGCGTTTTATGAGGCCAGCTGAGGTACCTAAACTAGTTGCAAATCCTGAAAAAGCACATAAAGTACTTGGATGGAAGCCAAAGGTTTCTTTTGAGGAACTTATAAAGATGATGGTTGAGGCTGATATTAAGCGCTTGAAGAAATAATCTTAATATATAGAGGTTTTATTTTATTCTGTAAGCGGGAGGAATACTGAAAACCTTTTTTAGGACGCCATATTATCTCTGATGGCATCTTGTTTATCTCCCCTACTTTACGCAGAATATATTTTTCTGTAAATCCGTTCTTTGTTTTTTTTAATTTTAAGTTAAAAGGTATCTTCTCAAAAAACTCAACAAGCTTTTTATCAAAATAAGGATTAACTAACTCAATTCCCCACTCTTTCGCCATTAGAGAGTCACGTTTTTTATCTACCTCCAGCATTTTGTAGTCTTTTTTAATCTCAGAGTTTCCGTTTTGCAGATTTATGGTTTTGTATTTGTGATATCCTGCAAGAAATACATCTGGTCCTTGTCCTGTAAAAACAACCTCAATGTTTTGCTTTGAGATTTGTTCGAAGATTAAGTAATAGCCTAAACCTAGGGATACTTGAGTTAAGTTTAGAGGTAGATTATTTAGTTTTAGTAGACGGATAACTTTTTTTAAATAAGGTTCAAACTTGATGTTGTCTAATTGAAGAAATTTAACTTTTTTATTTAAAAGTTTTTCTAGTATTTTAAGGTAAGGAGCGTCAAAACTATTAGATGTTCCGAATGAAAATAAATGTAGGTTGTTTCTTAAGTACTTATTGAGATAGAAAGCTATTGTAGATGAATCTATTCCTCCAGAAACGAGAGCACCAACTTTCTTATCTTTGTAACTTAAACTTAGTTGTTTAATTACGCCACTCAATTTTTTTTCAAGTTCTCGAGAATAAACCATAAACATATTTTATAATTTTAAGATGTTTTATTATCCAAAAACTTTCCCTAAAAATAAAGAAGGTTTTTTAAAAAAACTGGTTTCTTTTTTATTGACAAAGGCTCCAAAGGATAAAATGAGTGCTCGCAAGTTAATTCATGAGTTTCTCGCAGCAAATAATGAAAACATAAAAGACTACTTTCCTTCCTATTGGCACATTCTTTTTGTTTACTATCGACATTTTTATCTTAAAAATAAGAGGCATAATATTGTTAATGTTTTACGTACAGTCTCAGTAAGGTCATTATCTGGAATTGTTCCCCTCTCTGTTTTTACCAAACCACGAAATAGTTGTCCTTTTAATTGTGTTTATTGTCCTACAGCTGATAATGCTCCCAAGAGTTATTTTCCAGATGAGGCGGCTGTGATGCGCGCTATCAGGAACGAATATGACCCGTTTTTGCAGATACAAGACAGACTTGTACAGTTTTTTCTAAATGGTCATTCTGTTGATAAAGTTGAGTTGATTATCCAAGGAGGAACGTTTTCTTTTTATGACAAAGAATATCGTGAGGAATTTGTTAAACGCTTGTTTGACAGTTTGAACACGAATGTAAAGGAGTTAATAATAAAGGGAAAGACAAAATTTATGAATGGGAGATCATTGGACGATGCAAAGTTTAGAAATGAAACAGCTGTTCATAGAGCAATTGGGCTAACCATCGAGACACGTCCAGATTTTATTAACAAAGATGAGGTTAAGTTTTTACGTAAATTGGGTGTAACTCGAGTAGAGTTAGGCGTTCAGTCCTTGGATAATGAAGTTTTAAGGATTGTGAGAAGAGGTCATACGGTCAGAGACACTATAAAGGCGACGAATATTCTAAGGAGAAATGGATTTAAGATTGTTTATCATATTATGCCGGGACTGCCGGTATCTAGCGATGTAAAAGATTTAGAGACATTAAGAAAAACATTTCAAGACGTTGAGTTTAGACCTGACGCAATTAAGTTCTACCCTACTCAGATAGTATGGGGAACAGAGCTTCTTAAATGGTACAAGACTGGGAAATATAAAGCCTACACCTCCAATAAGCTTCTAAAATTATCACTGAATTTTAAAAAAAATATTGTGCCACGTTGGACAAGAGTAAATAGATTGGTACGGGACTTAACTAAAAATGATGTTGCTGTTCACACATTTCCTTCCAACTTTCGTCAAACCTTGGAAAAAGAGTTGCACAAAAGAGATATAAAATGTCCTTGTATTAGATGCAGAGAGATAAGGAATCAAAAAGTTACGGAACTAGTAAGGTTGAAGATAACAAAGTACAAGGTGCTTGATGGCGTGGAGGTATTTTTGGAGTTTGTTGATAAAGAAGACAAGCTTTTGGGTTTTCTAAGACTCTTTTTACCGTCAAGCGATCAACGGTTATTTTTTAGTAGCTTAAAAGAATGTGCCTTGATTAGAGAACTACATATTTATGGGAAACAAGTTGAGATAGGTAAAAAAGGCATTGTTCAGCATAAGGGATTAGGTAAAAAGTTATTAGAAGAATCTTTTGAAGTGGCGAGAAAAAAAGGTTTTAATAAGATTGCTGTTATCTCCGGTGTAGGAGTAAGGGAGTATTATCGAGGTTTAGGTTTTGGGTTAAACAAGAATGGAGAATATATGATTAGAATCCTTTAAATACGTCTGAAAATACTATAGGAAAACAGATGTTATATCTGATAGTAACAAAGTTTTTAAAAATAAGTACACTTAAAACACTTAAATTGGATAAGGTTGGTTTTTTTGATATCATATTATTAATTTACAAGTTTAAAATTTGAAATATGTTAAACATTAAAACCTCATCTTTTCATGATTATGATATTAGAGGTATTTATCCAACAGAGATCGATGAAAATTTTTACTATCACTTAGGAAAGGCTCTTGCTTTATATGTTAAGAAAGGTCCAATTGCTGTAGGTCATGATACTAGACTCTCATCTCCTTCTTTAGCAAAATCTTTAATCAAAGGTATCACTGATTACGGTCTTGATGTCGTCGATATAGGTTTAATCTCCACCGAGATGCATTATTTTGCTTCTGGAAGGTATGGTTTTGAGGCTAATGTAATAGTTTCTGCTTCTCACAATCCACCTGAGTATAATGGAGCAAAGATTGTGTTAAAAGGAGTTGTTCCCTTAAGTGGAAGTTTCGGATTAGGCGAACTCAAAGAATTAATAAACAAAGAGATAGAGTTGCCAGCACAAAAAGGCACTGTTACAGCACAAAATATTTTTGAGGACTGGATTCAACATGCACTTTCATTTATCAATTCTCAATCTCTCAATAAAGATTTGAAGGTTGTGGTGGATGCAGGTAATGGAATGGGTGGTCCTTCTTGGGAGAAGATGAAGGATGTTTTGCCTTTAGAGATAATTCCTCTTTACTGTAATCCAGATGGAAACTTTCCGCATCACATACCAGATCCTTTAAAACCTGAGAATACTAAGGATCTATCTGTAAAGATTAAAGAAGAACAGGCTGATATCGGAATAGCTTTAGATGGAGATGCCGATAGGCTATTTTTAGTTGATGAAAAAGGAGAAAGAGTTAGTGGCACCATCACACTAGCGCTTTTAACAGATTACTTTATCAATGTTAAGAAAAGAAAGGGAGTTTATATGTACAATGTGATAGTTGGGAAAATAGTTAAAGATATTATAGAACAGGGAGGTTGTACTCCTCACAGAACTCGTGTTGGGCACTCTTTTATTAAGGCGGATATGAAAAAGATGAGTGGAGTGTTAGCAGGAGAACACTCTGGCCATTACTATTTTGGTGATAACTTTAATGCAGAATCATCTTTGATAGCTGGTTTAATTGTTTTGGAAGCATTATCTTATTACAAAAAACCGTTATCAGAAATATTAAAAAAATACAGAATATATGCTTCATCTGGTGAGATTAACTTTAAGGTTGCCGATAGACAAGAAGCAGTAAGCAAGCTTAAAGAAAGATTTGGACAGGAAGCAGTGGACACAGATGATTTAGATGGATACACATTCTGGTTTAATGATTACTGGTTTAATGTTAGGTTGTCTAAAACAGAGCCACTTTTAAGATTAAATATGGAGGCTGATAGTAAAGATATTCTGCAGGAAAAGTTACAGAATGTTGTCTCGTTTATAGAATCAATTGGAGGTCAGAGAAAGTAGTTATTTCAGTTCAGAAAATAACTTTTCTGACTCTGAGTATTGTTCTCTGGTGTTAACGCCAATACCGACTTTACTAAAGGGTATGGTTATTGTAATAACCTTTTGGTTGCTTTTAATAGCTTCTTTAACGATGTAGTTGATGTAATACTCTTCTGTAACAGGAGACCTTTTTATTTTATCTATGTTCTCTTTTAAAAACTGATAATCAAATGCGTAAAAGCCAGCGTTTAGCTCCTTTATCTCTAACTGAGTTTTTGTACAATCTTTTTGTTCTACCATATCTACAATCTTTCCATTTTCACCTCTAATAATTCTTCCCCATTTTAATTTATTAGGATTATCGTTAAAACATGTAAGCAACACGGCTGAGGCGTTAGAGGACTGAAGATTATTAGTCATTCGATTAACGATGTTTTCATCATAAAACATCATGTGATCACCGTATCCGACAACTACAATGTGAGGATTGATTTTTAAATCCTCAATCTTTTTTATTGCTGTTTTAACAGCATCACCTGTTCCTAACTGCTTTTGTTGATAGGCATAAATTATGTTTCTTTTACCAATAACTTTTTTAACACTTTCTGAGAAAGCACCGATTACAACTATAGTCTCATCCATTGTTTTTTGAAATAACTCTACTCCATACAATATCATTGGCTTGCCTTCAAATGGAAGAACGACCTTGTTTTGTTTTTTTGAGTTCATTCTAGTTCCTTGTCCGGCAGCTAAGATTATTCCTACTTGCATAAGTTTTTAAACATTAAACTTAAACTCTACAATATCACCATCCTTCATTATATAATCTTCCCCAACAGATGAGACTAATCCGTTCTCTCTCGCCTTTATCCACCCGTTGTTTTTTACAAAATCATCGTACCTAACAACATCTGCTTTAATAAACCCCTTCTCGAAATCGGTGTGAATAACCCCTGCCGCTGATCTTGCAGTAGTTCCTTTTTTGATTGTCCAAGCCTTAACCTCTTTTTTACCTGCAGTCAAAAAGCTTATCAATCCCAGTATTGAGTATCCTTTTTGAATAAGTTTATCAAGCCCAATATTTTGAATATTGAATTCTTGTAAAAACTCCAACCTCTCTTTTAAAGGATAGTCTTTTAACTCATTTTCTAATCTAGCATTTATCACAACAGAATTAGTTTTATCTATGCCAACTTCTTTCAATTTTGGATACACGAATCTCTCTGGATCTGATACTTGTTCTTCATCAACATTGAGTACATAGATTACAGGTTTAAATGAGAGTAAATTAAGTCGCTTAGCAACTAACAATTCTTTTTCTGATAGTTTAGCTGTATGCCCGGGGACCCCTTTGTTTAGAATATTTTTTATACCATCTACTCCTTGAAAGAATATAGTTTCTTCTTTAGTAATCTTCCCTTTTGGTTTTTTTTGTTTTTCCAATGTTTCTAGATCTTTTAGTATAAGTTCGTACTCTATTGTTTTAAGATCCTCGACTGGATTTATTTTGTCGGAGACGTGTTTAATATTTTTATCTTCAAAGAGCCTTATAACGTGTGCTATTGCAGAGACTTCCTTAATGTGTGACAGAAATTTATTTCCCAACCCTTCTCCTTTAGATGCTCCTTTAACCAAACCTGCAATGTCGTAAAATTCTATAGCTGGATAGATTATTTTTTTAGTCTCAACAATTTTAGCTAGAGTATTAAGTCTTTTGTCGGGAACCTCTACTACACCAACGTTTGGTTCTATAGTGCAGAATGGGTAATTAGCGGAGTCTGCAATTTGTCTTTGGAGTAAGGCATTAAACAAACTAGATTTTCCCACATTGGGAAGTCCAACGATTCCGATAGATAATTTCATTCTATTATTATACCTAAGTAAAATAAAATTGCCTTTATTTATAGAAAAAACCTATGCTTTCTTGTACCTCGAGTGTCTTTATTTGGTAAAATATGATGATATGCACGATAATTTAACTAAAATAGTTGCAACAATAGGCCCTGCAGTTGAAAATAAGCTAGAAGAGTTTATTTTATCAGGAGTTAATGTTGTCAGGTTTAACTTCAAACATAACTCTGTAAGGTGGCATCAAGAAACTATCAAGAAAGTGCAAGATATAATTAAAAAAACAAAAAAAACAGTAGGAATACTTATTGATTTACAGGGCCCAGAGGTTCGTATTAAGATGCAGGGAGTTGACGAGATAGAGGTTGAGAAGGGAGAGATGTTGGGATTAGGAGACTGGGTGTATAGAGAAAATGTGAAAGGATTTAATATAGACCACTCGCAAATAATCAAATCTTTAGAAAACAATATCACTGTTTTAGCTGATGATGGCAATTTTGTATTTAAACTAAGAAGAAAAGGAGATAAAGTGTACCTTGAGTCTTACTCCGCTGGAACGTTAAAAAACAACAAGACAATAAACATTCCCGATAGTAACTTCAAACTTCCGACATTAGAGGAAAGAGATTATGAGGGTATAAGATTAGCTAAAGAATTCAATATTCAATATATAGCAATGTCATTTGTAAGAAGAGCTCATGATGTAAAAAAGATGAGAAGTGTTTTGAAAAAGGAAGGAGTTATGTCAAAGATAATTTCTAAGATTGAGGCAAAGGCTGCCCTTTCTAAGATGGACGAGATAATAGATTTTAGTGATGGAATAATGGTTGCACGTGGAGATATGGGTGTAGAGATTCCTGTAGAAAAGGTTCCATATTATCAGAAACTAATAATAGAAAAATGTTTACATAAGGGTAAGCCAGTTATTACTGCTACTCAAATGCTTCAGTCAATGATTAACAACCCATTTCCTACGCGAGCTGAGGTTTCTGATGTTGCAACAGCTGTATATGAGTTTACAGATGCGGTAATGCTTTCAGGAGAAACTGCTTCAGGAAAATATCCTTTAAGATCTATTCATGTAATGAGAAAAACAGTCAGCTTTAATGAAAAAAGAATAAAAAGAGATGTGAAATCTGAGTTGAGGTTTTCTTTTTCTGATAAGGAGTCTGTTTTGGTAGAGGGAGCTTTTGATTTATTTAATAATCTTAGGAAAAATAACGAACAAATTGCTGGCTTTTTGGTTTTTACTCAAACTGGTAGAACTGCAAAACTATTATCTAGATATCGTCCTATTGTACCAATTTTTGTATTTGCACCTGATGATGTGGTTAGCTCAAGTATGGTCTTAAGTTATGGCGTCAAACCATTTACGTTCCCCTTAATTGCTAAGGAAAAGGAGGTTGTTAAGGACGATTTAAACAAAGCTGTGAGTATTTTAAGGGATAGAAATTTTATAGAAAAAGGTGATAGTTTAATAGTATTACATGGTGATTATTGGGCAAAGGAGGGAAGAACATCTACTATTAGAGTAATTGAGGTATGATTTTTATGAATAAGACGAGTAATATTCGCAACTTTGCCATTATTGCACACATTGATCATGGGAAGTCTACGTTAGCGGATAGATTTTTGGAGTTAACTGGTGTAGTAGAAAAAGGAAAACATCAGGAGCAACTATTGGATAGAAATCCTGTTTCTCGTGAAAGAGGCATTACCATAAAACTTGCTCCCGTCCGAATGGAGTATTCTTTTCAAGGTGAAAGGTACATACTGAACTTAATAGACACTCCTGGACATGTTGATTTTTCATACGAAGTTGATAGAACTTTGTCTTGTGTTGAAGGTGTTATCTTGCTTGTAGATGCGACACAGGGAATACAAGCTCAAACGATTGCTAATGCGTATAAAGCTATAGAAAAGGGTCTAAAAATAATTCCGGTTATAAACAAGATAGATTTGCCGACCGCAGATATTGAACAAACCAAGATTGAGATATCTGAGTTTTTAGGCGTGAACACAGAAAATATATTAGAGGTCTCAGCTAAAACTGGGAAAGGCGTAGAGAATTTATTACATGAAATAATCAAGAGAATTCCTCCTCCCCTATTTAAAGACGATGGCACGCAAGCACTTATCTTTGATTCTTATTTTCATTCTCATACAGGAGTAGTTGCTTTGGTAAGAATGTTCTCTGGGTCTATACATAAAGGAGATATGGCATATCTCCATCAAACTCGTACTCAGTTTAAGGTTATCGATGTTGGTTATTTTACTCCAAATTTACATAGTCAAAAACAATTATCAGTTGGTGATGTTGGGTACATTATTACTAATTTAAAAGATATCCATCAAGCCACTGTTGGAGATACTATTTCTTTAAGCAAAAACACAGAACCTTTACCTGGGTACAAAAAGATAAAACCAATGATCTTTGCATCAATATTTCCTACAGACTCAAACGAATATCTTTACTTAAAGAAGGCATTTGATAGATTGTACTTAACAGACTCATCTTTACAAATAAAGCCTATTTACAGTAAGGCTCTCGGTTCTGGTTTTAGAGTTGGTTTTCTTGGCTTGTTGCATGCTGATGTAATAAGGGAGAGATTGGAGATAGAGTTTAATCAAAGCATAATTATAACTCCACCAACTGTGCAGTATAAATTTGAGGACAATAAGGTGTATGAACCTATGGCAAAAGTAACCCTTGTTACTCCTAAGGAGCATATGGCGTCATTGATGAGACTTGTTCAGGATTATCGAGCCGAGTTTATAAATATGTACAACAAATCTAGGGTTTTTATTGTTTACAGAGTTCCGTTTTCTGAGTTAATTGGCGATTTCTTTGACAAAGTAAAGTCTGTGTCATCTGGATATGCCTCTTTTGATTGGGAGTTTGATGGTTATAAAGAAGCGAAGGTCTCAAAGTTGGACATATTAATAAATGGCGATTTGGTGGAAGAGTTCTCTCAGATGATTGTGTACGAAAAATCTCAGAAAAAAGCTCGTGAGCTGGTTTTAGGTCTTAAGAAGATAATTCCTCGACAACAGTTTGAGGTTAGAATTCAAGGAAAATATAAAGGAAAGATTATCGCCTCCGAAAGAATTCCTCCTTTCAGAAAAGATGTTACTGCCAAATTATACGGTGGTGATAGAACAAGAAAAGATAAATTGCTAAAGAAACAAAAAAAAGGAAAGAAAAAAATGAAGATGATAGGTAAAGTAGAGATTCCTAAGAGCGCGTTTTTGAAAATATTTAAACAGAGACAATCTTAATATTTTTATCTTTTTTAATAAAGGTTAGCTGTCTTTTTGCATATTGTATCTCTTTTGTAATCCAGCTTCTTATTGCTGTTTGATGGTCTATCTTTTTTAGTAAAAACTCAATTAGTTGTTTATACCCAATTGTTTGTAATCCTGGTGATGTTTGAGTGTACCCCTCTTTTAACAAATTTTTAACCTCTATCAAAGCTCCCTCCTCCAATCTTTTCTTTACTCTATTTTCTATTCTTTTTTTAAGCGATTCTTTATCTTTATGAACTAGTCCGATGAACTCGAACTCAACATTTTG
>JALWZV010000080.1 GCA_027002315.1 Candidatus Roizmanbacteria bacterium
GGTTTATAAATTAGATATGTATAAGACTTGTTATTTACAGGATTAAAAAGCATGCATTTAAGCTCTTTTGCAAAAATATCCGGAGCTTGACTGAGAGCATAAAGACAGAAAGCCCAGATAGAACGGGCATTCTTTTTAATAGGAGCGTGAATGTTATTTGGATAACCGATATTCTTTTCAAATATTTCTTTAATCTTTCTTGGATTTTTGCCTTTATAATGCTCAACTATTTTACCCCATGAAAATTTTAAGATATATAAAAACGCCTTAACTTTGTAGTCAAAAGAATTCTTAAAAGGCATCTTTTCTAGACTAAACAAATCAATAGAATACATCGGCATAATTCCAGTATCATCGTACTTGAAAAAGTTATTTTCTTTAATCTTTGGTGCAAGTTCTAAGATCTGCTTAAACTTTTCTGAGAAAAGAGAAAATACTTTTTCAATCTTTTTAATATCATCAGTAGAGTTTATAATAATCTTTTCCAGACTTTCAAACACTTCTGTATGGTCTAAATCAGAAATATAAAAAGGTGTAACTTCACCTTTTGGAAGTCTTGTACCAGCCACTTCTATTTCTTCAACTTTAAAATCCTTTTTGCTTTTGACAAACAAAATAAAATCAGCAAACTTAATTAACCATTTATATTTTTTTGCTTCTACTAATTTTTTAAGTATCCGTTCTAAAGAGAAAGAAACTGTTATTCCAAAAGGTGCCATAAGTTTTACCCAAGTTTTTATTTTGTCCTCTTTTAGTTTGTTTAAGGTTTCAATAATATATTCAGCAGGCCAATCAGCCAAAATACGAAGAATCTGATCTACAAGCTCAGGATTAAATTTATTTTCAGAAGTAGCCAAGTCTTTATCAGTAATAATATCAATAACTTTCTTTATCGTTCCTTTATCTTTACTCTTCGCCATCCGTACTAAATATCTAATTTCAGGAGTTATATAACTGTACCTCGAAGTATCTCTTTTGCTTTTTTTCAAAACATCCAACAACCCATTCTCCCATAACCACCACAACCACCTTTCATCAGCTTTAGCAAAGAAATAATTTTTCCCTTCAAAATTGATAACATCGAATAGAATCATTACATCTTTTATTCCTTTATAAGGAGGTCTTTTTAATATAGCGTCTATAATTGTATGGATATAGAGAGGCTCTAGTTCAATTGCTTTAAATAGAAGGATTACATATTCTTCCATCTTATTTAAAAACTCTTTTTCTGTAGGTTTTTTATTAATAACTTTTGGATTAATAGCATGGTGAATAATATCTTGAAAGAAGCGATATAATTCGTTAATCTTCTCAAAAGTTTGTAAAAAGCTTTTTAAAGAAATTTTCTTAAGAAGTTTTGTATCTTTTATATACTTTAAAAATAAATAAAAAATAGCATTTTTCTTTTCTCCTGTATAAAAGGGGTACATAATTTCTCGTAGAGAATTTGACGCCTGACTCATCCAGTCTGGATTCGATCTGCATTCTTTTCTCATAGCATAGAAAGCACCCTCTAAAATTTTTGAAGGCTTTTGTATCAATGCATTAAGTTCTCGTTCCCTATAAAATTGATCTAATTGCTTCCCTAGTTCTATGACTTCCTGTGGTAATTTTATCGAAGGCAAAGGACTTCTAACATTATATTCAGAGGGAAAATACTGGTTGTGCTTAGAATTTTTATTCATGCGTTTATTTCTCGATTTCTTAAGAAAAATTTACGTTTTTATCCGTTAACTGGAAAATATCCATTATTAAACTATTAATTTCTTGTCCAAGTTTTTCGATATTGTTTTTACATCTGTGTTTATTTTTAATTTTAAAAGCTTGTTTAACCAAGTTATTAATATCCATAGAATCTACAAAAACTTTTAATATTTATCTCCTTTTTCCCTGTTTGCTTTCCAATGAAGAGGTTGATAATTTATAACTTTATCACTTCCACCTTTTGCCTTTGGATGTTTGTGATCTATTTCCCAACCGTATTCTCCTTTAGTACCATAAGAACCTCTGCGAATAATGTTTCTTTTATTATCTCGCCTCCAAATATTTGGATTTTTACCCCTTATTTTGTGCGCCTTGTCCCAAATTTGATTGATTAACTTTTTACTTGACATAATATTAAACGATTTCTAACGTTTGAATATATAAGTCAATTAATTCATAACCGCCTCCTTCAAATGGATCTTTTTTAAAACTCAGAAGTTTATATTTAATATTTGGAGTAAAAGACATCCTTAATTTAGGATTATAGTCCAAGCTAATTAGTTTAGGATTGGTTTCTTTGCTTATTCTAAACAGTAATCTGCACAACCAATCAACTCTTCTCTTATGAAGTTCTTTTAATTGTTTACCAGTTTTTGTGGTAAAACTACCTAAAATATTTTCTTTTCTTTGTATATTGTATATGTATTTAGCAAAATAAAAAGCCAACCAAATACGGATATCTACCAACTTCTTTTCTTCGTTAGTTAATTTTGATTGATAAAGCTTGTTTGCTTCTCTAATTAAAAGTTTAATTTTTCTTATAGACATATTGCCATGATTTTCGCTACCTGCAAAATTCAACAAATATTGTAAATGATCAATTGCTAAATTTTCTTGTCCTTCAACTTGTTTCAGATCGATAATTTTTTTGATAAATTTGCTAAAGTCAATGCTGCTCGTTTTAAAGCGAAAAGTATAATCTAATGCTTTCAGATAGTACTTTTCTGTTAATTCCATTTTGTCTTTTAAATACTCCTTGTTCAATGGAGCGATAACGATAATTTGTTTATTAAAGTTATAGTTTTTGAGAAAGTAATTGAGAGTTTCTAGAAAAAAAATTCCTCCATCCTGAGAGCGATCAATATCTTCGACAACTATATAAATAGTTTCAACATCTTTAAACTCACCGTTTTTACTATTAATATAGTTTCGCAATAATTCTTGGAATTCATGCGTCCTTTTAATGGGAGAAGAGCGGAATAAAACCCCAAATTTTTCAAAAAGACCTCTACTACCGGGCAAAAAATGTTTATCAATAAAAAGAGCACCTATACTCAATAAAGTTTGTTTGTCAACCACTTCTTCGCCATCTATTTTTTGGCGAATTTTTTCCCATTTTTTTGAGTTTGTTGACTGAATAAAATCAAAAATAAACCCTTCCCATAGATCCTTTTTATTCGGATATTTCCAAGCATTGAAAGTAATCCACTTGATATTTTCATTTCTTTTTTTGTCATTCTCTGCCATTTGGTAAAGCATTGTACTTTTGCCCATACCAAATGGACCAATTAAGCCAACAATTGCGCTACGATCAATTTTCTTCAAAAATTTCTTAAATTCTTTTTTTACCTTGTTAAATCCTAAAAGATCTTTAGGGATTTCTACAGTTTCTTCTAGAAGTCTAGGATTTTTGATAAAACCTGCTTTCATAATCTTTTTTAAATTTTTAAATCTTTTAATAATGCTACTACTGTTGAGCGTAGATTATAAAATAATTAGGTATTTTGCAAGTGGTATAGACACACGTAAACCTTTGTTAGTTTTCTAATATTAGTTTGTATAAGAATGAAATTTTTATCTGCTTAATATTCTACTTCTAAAGAATTTTTCTGTTTTTCCATCTTCTTCCTCTTACAGATTTTTTGCCATGTTCAACCACGTCTGACGCGGCGGGCCTCGTAGGTTGAATTGGCCATTTTTAGCCCATCCCAGTAGGCCGAATTTAACCTCGTAGGTTGACAGGAGTTTGGATTATTTTTCAATAATTTGGATTGAGTTAACAATCACAGGATTAACGGGAATAGACTGCTCACCGCTATTAGGATTATACTTCACCGGCGCCTCAGCTATTTTATCAACAACATCCATTCCCTTGCTTACTTTTCCGAAGATAACATAATTTTTAGGTAGAGTATTGTCCTTATGCATAATAAAAAACTGACTCCCATTAGTATTAGGACCAGCATTAGCCATCGCCACTGTTCCGCGTGTATAGTCACCATTGAACGGTTCATCAGCGAAGGTATAGCCAGGCCCGCCTGTACCGTCGCCTTTAGGGTCACCGCCTTGAATCATAAATCCCTTAATGACCCGATGAAAGATAGTTCCGTTATAAAAACCTTTCCTTGCCAAATAAACAAAGTTGTTAACAGTAATTGGCGTTTCTTTGGCGTTAAGATCAATAACAATCTCACCCTCTGAGGTTTTTAAAACAGCCTGATACTTTTTTGTCTTATCTATTTGCATCTTTGGCTTTGGTAAACCTTCCGCATTGGACGAAACATTATTTTTCATTGATTTGGTCGGTTGAACTGGTTGAGTAATCCCTTCTTTCTCTATCTCGCTAGTTGAGTTGTTCTTTTGTTGAGATTTGTTTACAAAAATAGCTCCAACAACAACCAACAAAACAACCGCTAATATAAAGGAAAAAGATAACTTGCTATCCATTGATTGAAAGATTGTAGCATAAATCAGCTAATTAATTAAGGCGAAAAATTTTAAGACAACCTCTGGGGTTGCGTGTGTTGTTGTAACGCTTTAAAGAGATAATTTTTCTACAATTTTTTGAAGCTCTGTTTTTGCCTCCTCTTCCGTGAGGTTTCTAAATTCATCTTGAAAATAAAATCTAACAGTCAGTTTATTTTTATACAGCGATATAACCTCCAACCCAGCAACTCGCTTGTTTCCCTTTGCTCTAGACTCAATTTTAGAATATGTAAGATTTGGACCTAACTCAAACGTGTAATCTAGCTTAATCACAGCATAAGGGTTGATTTTTTTGACATTTCCGACATTTTTGAAGTACTTAATTATCTCATCAAAGTCTAGTTCTGAGATGAAAAGATTGTCTTTAATCTCCATAGAGTTTTTAAATTTAGCGTTAAGTTTCCCTAAATAACCCATGCTTTTTCCACCTAAGAAAACCTCTAGCCCCATATCTTCATCCAGAAATGAAAAGCTACTTGTTTTTCTCATCTCAACCTCCGCGTTAAACTCTCTAAACAAGGCCTCGATCAATCCTTTGAGTCTTAAAAATCCTGTGTTAACTGCTATTGCCAACATTCTTTTTTCTAAAGGCAACTCCTTATCTCGCTTTATATAAATTTTTGATATCTCAAAAATCTCAATCTCATCAAGCTTTCCTTGATTGGTCTTAGCGTTTGAGACTAAAGATGGAATCAGTGAGTTTCTAAGATACCTTAAGTCCTCAGATATCGGATTCTTTAACTCCAAAAGCTTCTCTGTGTCAATATTTAATTTCTTAATCAAGGTATCTCCGATCATAGAGTAGTTCATCACCTCGTTGAGTCCTAGGTGTTTTAGATAGTTTTTCACCTCATAGAGATACTTAAATAACCTTGCCATCTCAGGAGGTTGTGCAACATATGTTGTTGTTTGTAGGTTATTTGGTAAGTTATGATAGCCATAGACTCTTGCAACTTCCTCGACAATGTCCTCTTTAATCTTTACGTCATTTTTTCTAAAAGATGGAACCGTGACCGAGAACTTGCCGTTATTATCAGTTGTTTCAAATCCTAAGCTGTTTAGTATAATCAAAACCTTTTCTTTGCTAATCCCAACCCCAATTCTTTTATTAATATAGCCGTGATCTACTTTTATTGTTCTTGGAGTATAGGGGTTTTTATATATATCGTAAAGTTTCGAGGCAACCTCTCCTCCTACGTACTTAAGAATAAGCTCCAACTCACGTACCAAAGCAGTTTCCACTCTTTCCTCGTCAAGACCTTTCTCAAAATATGTAACAGCCAAGCTTCTTTGTCCCAATGTCATAGAGGTTCTCCTAACCTTTGTTTTGTTATAAGTCTGAACAAACAGGACTATGTTTTTCGTCTCGGGTGATACAGCAGAGTTTTGTCCTCCCATAATTCCAGCCAGATCGATTAGTCTTCCCTCTCCGTCCTCAATCACGATATCATCGCCGGGAAGCTCAAAAGTTTTTCCGTCTAACGTTGTGACCTTCTCTCCTTTTTTTGAGTTGCGCATGATCATCGTACCTCCTTTTATCTTGTCATAATCGAAGATATGAGAAGGTTGTCCTAACTCCAACATAACATAATTTGAGATATCAACGAGGTTATTAATGGAGTTTATTCCACAGGCGGCTAATCTTTCTTTGATAAATTCAGGAGACTTATCCACCTTAACCCCTTTTATAACAAGGGCTGTAAACCTTGAGCATAAATTATCATCTTTTATTGTTACTTTCAGTAAATCTTTTTTACCAATTTTATCCGCAATTGATCCGAAGTTGTATTTTTGTTTAGGATTAAACCTCATCTTTGCTTGTGAGCCTAGAGTGGGCAAAATTGCAGAGACCTCTTGAGCTATTCCCCAGACACAAGCAGTATCAATCCTGTTTGAGGTTATCTCAATATCATAGACATAATCATCTTTATATTTTTCTACTCTCTCAACAGACGGGCCACACAAAGTCAACAACTCAGCCAGCTTATAAGGATCTTGTTTTGTGTCAATATATTCCAACAGCCAGTTGTGAGTAATCTTAATATTCATTTAAAATTGTTTTAAAAATTTAATATTTGATGAGTATAATACCCTGATATCATCAAGACTCAAGCCCTCCTTCATCATAAAAATACGCTCAATACCTATACCAAAAGCCCACCCTGAGTACAACTCGGGATCTATTCCTCCCGCTCTTAATACATTAGGATGCACCATTCCCGCTCCTCCTAACTCTAGCCACCCGGATTTACACACCTTACATTTCTCCGTGTGCCCATTGTTTTCTATCTTGCCTGTTCCTCCGCAGACGTTACAGCTGATATCAAACTCAAATGATGGCTCTGTGAACTGAAAATGATACGGTCTAAGTCTTATCTTTCTTGTCGGACCAAAAAAACTTTTTACAAAATAATTAATTGTTCCCTTAAGGTTTGTTATGTTTATACCTTTGTCTATACATAATCCCTCAAATTGATGAAACATTGGAGTGTGTGTTGTATCCCAGTTTGGTCTGTAACACTTAGCAACATTAATCATTCTAATCGGGGGTTTTTTGACTCTTCTCATCTCCCTAATCTGACCGGATGAGGTATGAGGTGAGAGAATCATCTTTCCCATCTCGGGATTAGGCTGAAACTTAACAAAAAATTGTTCAAAATCGTCTCTTGCAGGATGATCTTTAGGCATATTTAGAGCATCAAAAGCAAAATACTCCCACTCAACCTCAGGATAAGACATTCTTATAAAACCTAACGGTTTGAATATCTCTATAATTTCATTAATCGCTAAGGTAACCATATGCAGACTTCCTCTTTTTATTCTTGTCCCAGGAATGGTGATGTCAAAAAAACTCTTCTCCTTAGAAAAGTTGAGTTTGTAATCTTTAAGAGATGTCTCTATGTGTTTTTTGAGGGCATTAATGTTTTGTCCAAACTCTTTTCTTTCTATCTTTGAGATTTGGGAAATTCCTTCTAGAAGCTTCTTTAATACTCCTTTTTTACCAAGATACTTTATTCTTAGGTTTTCTAGATCTTGTAGAGAGTTGAGTTTGCCCAGCTCTTCTTCAAATTGAGATTTAATCGTATCAAACTGCTGCATAGGAAAAATTATAACACATCCAAAACACCTAAACGCACAAAACACTCCAACTACAACCTCGTAGGTTGAATTGACCATTTTTAGCCTATCTCAATCAGCCGAGTTCAACCTCGTAGGTTGAACAGATAATGTTATCGCGATTCTCCCGACTTGTAGGGAAGAGAAATCATGGCGAAGCCAGATCACGCTCCGCGTGACAATCCCCGACGTTACGAGATTTAACACCAGTCTCTGAGATTTACACCAACAGCCAGTCTTATTTTCATTGAGGCGGAGATCGCTTCGTCAATCGCCAAGTCAGACTCGGCTCTTTCCTCGCGATGACACGCTAAATACAAGATACAAAATACTAAATACTAAATACATTTTTATAAATCTTAACATCTGATTATCGCATTTTTTGTTATCATATCCATATTATGACAACCTTTTCAACCTACACATTCGGGTGTCGTTTAAATCAGGCCGAGACTCAGATTATAGAAAAGAAAATGATTCGAAGTGGCTTTAAACAAGTTGAACACAACCCGGATTTGTTTATCATTAATTCCTGTGCAGTAACTCACAAAGCCGAAAGAGAAGCAAGGCAGCTTATAAACAAACTCAAAAGAGAAAATCCAAAATTAAAAGTTGTTATTACAGGCTGTTCTGCTACTTATTGGGAGAAAAACAAAACACCTCCCGACAACATTGATTTATTAATAAATAATCACAAAAAGTTAGACATAGTTGAGATTATTAAAAAAACTTTTAAGTTTAACCTTCAAAAAAACACAACCTTTAAAATACTAGATAAATACATATCCTCAAAACGGGCTATACTCAAGATTCAAGACGGATGCCACCGCTTTTGTTCTTATTGTATAGTTCCATATCTAAGAGGCCTTCCTCGTTCTCCAAAAATAAGCCGGATAATTAAAGAGGTAAAGGCCATCGAAAATTCCATATCCGAGGTTATTTACACAGCTATTAACACAGAAGATTTTGGAAAAGAAAACAACGAAACCTTAATAGATCTTATACGTGACACACTAAATAAGACCAAGATTAAAAGAATTAGTTTTGGTTCGATTCATCCTTGGTCGATCACAGAAGAGTTTTTAAGGTATTATAAAGATAATCTTGCTGACAACGATAGGTTTGTTGATTTTTTTCATATTCCTCTCCAGTCTGGTTCTAATAGAGTTTTGGATTTGATGAAAAGAGGTTATACAAGAGAAGAATGGTTACCAAAATTAAAACAATTAAGAAAAATAAATAAAAGAGCACTACTTGCAACGGATGTTATAGTTGGGTTTTTAGATGAGACTGAGGAAGATTTTAGACAAACTTATAACTTTTTAGAAAAATCCCCCATTGTTAAATTCCATGTCTTTAGATTTTCGCCGAGAAAGAGCACAGCCGCTTATTATTTACAAAATAGACTAAAAAAGGTTGAGGATAAAGTAAAAAAAGAAAGGTCTATGTTTTTAAGAAAGCTGGGTGAGAAAAAATACAAGAATTTTCTTACAACTCTTATCGGAGAAAGTTTTCAATCTTTGGTCTTAAACAAAAAAATAGCAAAGAGATACATCGGCTTATTGAATAATCAAATTCCAGTGTTATTAAATACTAATAAAAACGTAAAACCTGGAGATATAGTTCAAGTTAGTGTTAAAGATTTTAATAAAAAATATCTCATAGCGAAAACTGATGTTTAGATATGATAGCTAGATATACTTGTTGTAGAAGTAAATCATTAAAACATTTAGCAATTAATCTCGTTGATAACTTGCAAATATTTAATCCTGTAGTATAATAAAAGTTATTAGAAATAGTCCAATATATATTATGAGAATTTTAAATTATAAAATTTTTGTAACGACAATTATTTTAGGTATAATTTTTGGTTTTAATTTTTACTTAAATTCACCTAAAAAATCTGTTTACGCAGGAGTGAATCAAACATCTTATTGTTCTGTTGATAACCTAGGTGAGGTTACAGCTAAAGCGGTACAGGATGGGTACATAGATGGTAAGTATTGGGTTAAGTTCGAAATTACTCGAAATAATACCAAAATCACTAAAACAACATTAAACGTCCTAAGGTTTTACTGCACTGACACTTCTTCATCTGGTGAATGTACACAAAATCCTACAAATGGACGAGATATTGTCAACTTTGAAGGAAAAGATATTGTTTATAAAACATATTACAAGGAATCTAATAGTCTGTGTGGATCATTTCAAATAGATGTTATTCCTGAAAGAATAAATGATAAAATTTGCAATTCAACAAATCATAAAACAACTTATGGCGTATGTAATGCGGTAAACTCAAGTCAATATTGTGGTCTTCCTGATAGCTGGAGAGCAAGTTGTAGTGAGTCAACTCCAACTAATACACCTACCAACACCCCAATTCCAACAAACACTCCTAAAGTAACACAACAGCCAACTAATACACCAACAAACACACCAACTCCAACTAATACACCTACACCAACAAAAAAATGTTCAAAATGTAACAATAGTAATTGTAATAAAAATAAGAATAATAACTCAAGCAACAGTAATAGTCATGTTACCGTTAATAATAATGTAAATACAACCGTTAATAATAATATAACGACAAATAACACATCTATTCCAGCAACAAAGACAATTCCTAAGACTGGATCTGAGACAGTTGTAACTCTGTTCTCCTTTATGTCTGGAGCAGTAGGAATATACTTAAAGAAAAGATCTTAAAGGTAACTAAATATTAATCATTTAAAAACCGAGGAATTAACCCTCGGTTTTTTTATTTCTGCTCTCTTATCAGTTTTTTCTGATAAAATATAAGTTGTTAATCGGCGCGTTCGTCTAGTGGCCTAGGACGCCGCCCTCTCAAGGCGGAGATCACGGGTTCGAATCCCGTACGCGCCACAAAATAGGAAGGGTGCCAGAG
>JALWZV010000081.1 GCA_027002315.1 Candidatus Roizmanbacteria bacterium
CGTTTTGGATATCTATAAGTTTATACGCAGGAATAGTTCTTATTAATGGTATTTTTTATGAACATTTTCTGTATTTACCACTCTTATTCTTTTTTATGTTCATCTTGCTTTTATTTGATAAAGTTATTCAAAAGAGGGGAGTGTTAATTATTGTGGTTAGTATTTTTTTACCCCTTTTTATTATTAGATCATTTTTTAGGCAACTTGAGTGGATTAACCCAATTAAGTTTTATACTCAAACATTAGAACATGCACCAAAGAGCATCAAGATTATTAATAATCTAGGAATGGTGTATGCTGATAATGGAGAGTTAGACAAGGCGATATTAATGTATAAACGAGGTCTAAAGATAAATGAAAATATTCCCAACCTTTATCACAATCTTGCAAACATATACTTATCTCAAAAAAAATATAAAGAGGCAGAGAAATACTATCTGAAAGCTTTACAAGTTGATCCGAATTTTACCTTTTCTTATAATCAGCTGATTTATCTTTATAAATTAACAAATCACCCAGAGAAGATATCTCAGTTAAAGAAGAGATATTAAATAGATGATATAATTTAAATTATGATAGGAATTATCTCAGACACTCATGATAGGTTGGAAACAATTGCTCGAGCTTTAGATGTTTTTAGAAAAAATGATGTCAAGATGATTTTTCATTGTGGTGATTGGGTTGCTCCTTTTACTATTGAGTACTATGACAAGCAAAATATAACACATATTCCTACAAGAAGTGTTTTTGGTAATAACGAGGGAGATATTAAGCGCATATTGGAGAGAAACTCTAATTTAAAAACTCCAATAGAGTTTGCCCCTAAACTGGTTTTCGATTTTAACGTAGACAACCGTCATATTGCTATCTTTCATGGGCACGACAAAGCTATTTTAAACAGTTTGATAAAGTGTAACTGTTATGACGCCGTGTTCACAGGGCATACTCACGTAGTTAGAAATGAGTATATAGGTAGAACATTGGTTTTTAATCCTGGCAGTACTTGTTATGCGGCTAATAGCTCAATTATTAAACAGGCAAGCGTTGGAATATATAACCCTAAAACAAATAAGGCGAAGATAATTTATATTTAGCTATTTCTCGACATCTTTTTCTATAAGACTAGAGACAACTCCTTTTTGATTAATATATTTAGCATTCTTTTGTTTATAATAAGGCTTCTCTGCATTTTGAGTTAGTTCCTCAAAGGATAGAGAACACACTCTCATCTTTGGGTAGAGAGCAACAGGAACACGAGAGTGGTTTCCAAGTTCTAAAACTATTCGTCCTCTCATTCCAGGATGGATTAAGGATGCAGTTGAGTGAACAACAATTCCAAGTCTACCTAGAGACGATCTTCCTTCAAGACGTCCAGCTATATTATCAGGAAGCTCAATCCACTCAAGTGTGGATGCAAGAGCGAACTCACCCGGTTGTAAAATGAAGGGTTGATTTTCTTTTAACTTAAATCTTTTTACGAATGTTTTATTTTGATCAAATTTTCTTTTGGGATCAAAGTAGGGAAGTCTTGTGTGCTCAAATATCTCAAACTCATAGCCTAGTCTTAAATCAATCGAACAAGATGATAATGCTTCGTCGTAATTTGGAAGAGGTTTTATAACAATGGAATTATTTTTAATAGCTTTCTTTATATCAATATCTGCAAGTAACATATGCTAATTATACAAGAAATTTTCCTCTTGAGGTAGAATATCTTTTGTTATAATGAAGAGATATGCTGAATAAAAAATCAATAGAGTTAATCAACAAGTCAAGATTTAACGCCCATTTTATAAAGCCTCGTTATAGCGATTATTGCTTTTCAAATATTCCTCTAAGTGTAGAATCTTTTTTGATAGGCAATAATCAACATAAAATACCTGCAGATGCATTTGGAGGTAAATATGGTAAATATGATAAAGTAATCTTATTTTTCATTGATGCATTTGGTTGGTTGTTTTTTGAAAAATACAAAGACAGATTTCCTTTTATAAAGGAGATGTTGAGGAATGGAGTGGTTTCTAAAATTACATCACAGTTTCCATCGACAACTGCCGCACATGTAACATCAATTCACACAGGACAAGACGTAGGGACATCTGGTATTTACGAATGGAATATGTACGATCCGAAAGTGGACGATGTTATTTGTCCGTTACTTTTTTCATATGCTGGCAGTGGAAAAACACGAGATAATTTATTCTCTTCAGGAATAAAACCTAAAGATATATATCCAAAAGTAACATTTTATAATAGATTGAAGAAACAGGGAATACAGAGTTTTGTTTTTCAGTTAAAAGATTACACGCCGTCAACTTATTCTGATATTGTATTTGACGGGGCAAGTGTTCATCCGTACTCTACATTACCCGAGGCTTTGGTAAATTTATTAGGCTTAGTTAAAAAAACACAGAAAAAATCTTACTTCTTCCTTTATTTTGACAGAATTGATTCTATTGCTCACCTTTATGGGCCAGACTCAGATCAGGTTAATATGCAATCCATTCAGCTTTTATCAGTATTAGAAGAGTTTTTAAAAAAGTTGAAGAAAGTGTCCAAAAATACTTTGTTTATGATGACAGCTGATCATGGACAGGTTAATGTTTCACCGCAAAACACGACATATATTAATAAAGAATTTAACATCTTAGATAAATTGAAAAAGAATAAAAAAGGAAAGTATATTGTTCCTTGTGGATCTCCTAGAGATATGTTTTTACATGTAAAGGATGAGTATGTTGAGGAGGTTATTGATATGTTAAATAAGGGATTAAGGGGTAAAGGGTTGGTTTTCAAGACAACAGATTTAATAAAGGAAGGTTATTTTAATAAACCAAGTAAGGTGTTTTTAGAAAGAGTGGGAAATGTAGTCTTGTTGCCTTTTGAGAAAGAAGCATTTTGGTGGTATGAGAAAGGTAAATTTGAACAAAGATACTTCGGTCATCATGGCGGAGCAACTCCTAAGGAGATGGAATCGATATTGTATGCGTATAAGATATAAGAATACTTACTGCAACCTCGGAAGTTACAATTACAGCGAGAATAATGAATAAAATTTCTAATTCCTAATTTCTAATGATAAACACGTCATCGCGAGCGATCCCGACTCGTCGGGAGAGCGTGGCGATCTCCGCTTTAATGAAAACAAGACTGGCTATTGGTTTAGATTCCAAACACCAG
>JALWZV010000082.1 GCA_027002315.1 Candidatus Roizmanbacteria bacterium
ATGCTCCTGAATTAGTAATTTCTCCAGCTAATACTTCTTTAATAACTGTTAGTTTTAACCTTTCTTTTATTGTCATAGTTCTTTCTTTCATGTTTGGGTAAAAAGATAACTGATAATTAAGCCCTTGTATTTTATCTTTTTACCTCAGATAGGGGTGACATTTTCGTCTAGTTAACTATGACATTATCAAATTCTGCAATACTATTTTAACAATTCCTTACTTAAATCCCCGACCGTAAGGTCGTGGGTTGTTTATTCCGTCATTGCAAGCGCCAGTGAAACAATTCCCACCATTATGACAGATAACGTCATTGCGAGCGTTAGCGAAGCAATCTCCGCCGTTATGTTTTTACCACGTCATCACGAGGAGCGTAGCGACGAAGTGATCCCCGCCCTTATGATGTTCAAATGCTACCCGTGAAAAACTAAACAGAAACCGGTCTTATTCTCATATGGTTGGAGATCGCCACGCTCGTTTACACCACGTCTAACGTGGCTTCGCTCGCTCGCGATGACGTAAGAAAGTAGTCATTGCGAGCGCTAGCGACGCAATCCCCGCCGTTATGTTTTTACCACGTCATCACGAGGAGCGTAGCGACGAAGTGATCCCCGCCGTTATGCTTTCTAATATAACTCATGAAAAAATAGAGACAAAGATTAGTCTTGCTCTCATATAGTCGGAGATCGCTTCGTCAGTCGCTAACACTCCTTCCTCGCGATGACGTAAGAAAGTAGTCATTGCAATCCTTTGATTCAGAAGAAAAACTCCCCATCGTAAGAATACCATCATTGCGAGGAACGAAGCCACGCTTAGCGCGGCGAAGTGACGTGGCAATCCCAAACATCGTCATCGCGAGAAGACTGATTTATCGGTCGACGCGGCGATCCCCGCCGTTATGGTATTTAAATACTACCGTGAAGAACTAAATAAAAGTTAGTCTTGCTCTCATATAGTCGGAGATCGCTTCCTCACTCGCTAACACTCCTTCCTCGCGATGACGTGAGAGAGCAGTCATTGCGAGCGTTAGCGTGGCAATCTCAGACTGATTCTAAAAATTAGAAATCATAAGTATAAAATTCACTAAAAACTATTTAATGAAGTAAGGCATCTTTGCCTTAACTTAACTATAATTTTTATTGCTTTATTTTAAAGCATAGTTTTATATTATTTGTACTTATTGAGTGAATACTTTTACTTAAACTTTTCCTTACAGTCCTTGATAGTATTTTTTTATTTTTTCTGCTATAAGCTTACGTCTTTGTTTTAAAAATTCATTATAATCATCTATATCTGCTTTTAATATCATTTCAGGAATACAATTCTCTTTTATATTTTTTAAAAGTTCTTCTTTATTAGTAATACCTCCATAAAGCATTTTTTTATCTTTAATTTGTTTAAGTATTAAATTGAAATAATCTTTCGGTTTTTTGTTTCCGATCTTAACATTAATCTCAGACTGCATATATACGTAATTAGCTATCTGATTATACTCTCGTCTTTGTAAACCTCGTTTTCTTAAAAAATCTTTTGGAAATATATGATGAATATCTCCTCTGTGAGTTATTAAATCGGCAACTGTAATTTCTTTTGAAAGAAAACCTTTGTCTTTGTTCTTTACCTGAGCTGCTAAAAATACATTAAAATGAGGACTACTAGCTATGGCACTATTTAGGCTCTGAATTAAACCATCCCCCCAAAAACCATCAGAAAGCTCTGCTCTTTCCAAGTTTAGCATGTGATTTTCTATTCCTAGTTCATCTATTCTCTTTATATCAAAATCTATTTTTGACTCAGGTGAGCCAGAATAACGTCCAGTTAATACTGATAATACAAACCACTTTCTTACATATTTTTCTATCTTTGCGGGTTGATAATTCAAGCTTCTGAGTTTTAAATATAAAATGTAAGCAAAATTTAAGGCGTTTCTTGATCTAATCATACTTTTATCTATAAATCCAGCGGATCTAATAATCATTAGAAAGCGTTTAAAATTGGTCTCGTTAATAAATTTTAAAACAGACTTTTCTAATCTTTTAAAAGTATTTTTAACAATATCTTCTTCATATGTTCTTGTTTCAAAATTTCGTCCAGATAACAAACTAACTAAATCAGCTAGCTTACCTCGACTAAATTCACTTACAAATGCTACCCTCAAGACATCTTTATAATTTGGATCGTAAAGGTCATCATTTTCGTTTTTTAACCATCTCAAATAAGACATGTACTTACTTTGAGAAAAATCTTTATCTATTTCGGTAAGCTTGTTGTAAAAATCGGGATAAATGGCTAAATGACAAAAGTAATCAATACACTTTCTTAATTCTACCCCACCGTATCTATCATTAGAAGCAATCTTACTCATGGCAAAGTCAGCTTGACTTAAAACAACACCTTGACTATTAATTCGAACAAAAATTTCTGTAACTGTTTCTATATCTAATTCTCCACTAAGTTCAATTAACCCTATTTGTTTTTTTGTTATGCCTTGAAGTTTTTGTAATACTTTTTCTAATTTTTCTTGATCAGTTTGAGGGTTCTTATCGCAATAATTTTTAATTAAACTTAACAGACTTACTTCTCTTTTAATAACGGGTGAGATGTCAGGAATCCAAGAACTGTCGTTTTTAATAGCGTAATTAAAAACTTCAAATTTCTCTTTGAGAGGATGAAAAGATATAATAATTCTTTCTTTTTTGTAGTCTTTATTGATAATCTTTTCCCCTAAAATAGCAGCAATCATTGCCGTTACTCTTTGTTGTCCATCGATAAGGATTTTTTTCCCTTCAGACTTACTTCCATCTTTAAGATTTATAGACGGGTTACGCCAAGATATTAAATAGCCAATAGGGTAGCCTCTGTATAGTGAATCCATAAGTTCCCTTACTTTCGTTTTGTCCCAGACAAAAGGTCTCTGTATCTCTGGGATAGCTATTTCACCTGCCGTTACCCATGCCAAAACCGTTTCAATAAGTTGTTGGTTTACGGAATAATTTTGTGTTTGCATAATTAAATATTAATACATTAAGTACAAAATATTTATGTGTGTTTTTACTTAACCATTTTACACCCTCTTTTTTTATTTCCAATACTTATTGATGGTGTGGTTATGAATATAACAGAGTAATCCGAGTTATATATTACCATACCATTCTAAACCCTTTTCTTTTTAAATTGTTTAAAATTTTCAAACGTTTATTCCAAAATAAAGATTAAAATAACTTTTGAGCTGTTTTTCTAAGTCATTTATTGTTTGATAAACAACCTCTTTTTCACATACCCCTTTAACCGTAGTTGAGACAGGTGCGTTTGTTTGTCTAATGTAGATTATGGGAATATTTAAAGCTTTAGCATAGCCTATCTCTATTCAAGCTGTTCTCCTTTTTTTAGCCATTTACTATTTTATAAAACTCTTCCAAGGTAAACAATGTATATTGTATAAAACAATCTCAATATTACATTGCTATTTAACCTTGATTTTGCAAAACAATCATTAAATAATTGTAAAACACTTGCGTTATTTATTAGTGTTAGAGTAAAATTAAGACAAGATGCTGGGTAAAAACTTAGGAAAGATACTTACTGTCTTAGTAAAAACAATCTTTTTTTTAGTTCTTTTCTTTATATTTACTTCGAAAACTCAGGCTGAAACATTTATAGTCTATCCTGCATCTGACACTTATGCTGATTCTAGTTACCCTGACACAAACTTTAACTCGAGACCTTACCTTTTAATAAAAGATTACGAAGATCATTGGGCGTGTAGTTATATTAAGTTCCAACACATTCCAGACTCAGCTGAGGATTTGCCTCTTAGAAGCGCAACTCTACATCTCAACATTATTGGCGAGATGGGAAATACTTCTGCTTATTGGCATATAGCTCCAGTTGCAGAGAGCTGGAATGCCTCGACTCTAACTGCCAACAATCGACCTGGATCGCTGACAAACCCACGATACAACTTATATCAAACAGTCGACATCTCAACACACGGTAGTAAAAGCATAGACCTAACCAAAATAGTCAAAGGTTGGAAAAGTGGGGATATTGACTTTAACAAAGGAATTGTCTTATGTGATCCTGTTGGGGGTAACAGATCGCTTGCAACTATAAAAAAACAAAACTCTCCTCCGCCATTTACTCCATTTTTGGATGTACGTTACGAGGCACTTCCAGGAGAAGGCGGGTTTGATGAACCAGGTCCAACGCATACACCAACCCCGACATTAACTCCTACTCCAACATTAACTCCAACGGCGACCCCAACCAAAACACCAACGCCAACTCTTCGTCTTGAGGAAACAGTTACGCCAACAAACATAACCTCAGATACTAACACTGCCTCAGCTAGTATATCAGGAAAAGAAAATGAAGAAAAAAATACCGACGCAACACCATCCTCAGTTGCCAATGACACACAAAATAAAAACAGCAAAATCCCGCTTTTTTTACTAGGAGCGATTTTACTAACAATCGTGGCTATCTTGATTGTGTTGGTTTTGATAAAAAAGAAAGAAAAGAAAGAACAGTAAGAAACAGCAACCTCTGGAGTTGTAGTTACTGCTATATCAACCAAAAGAGAAAATTTGTCAAACCTAAATGAAAATGTCACCCCTCCTAACTTAAATAATTTATCAAAACTTAAACCGTCTCAAGGGATGATTCTTAGGTGGTATCCAGTTTAGTTTATGTTCTGTTAATAAAATTGGTTGTGCAGTAGTCTTCATAGGCTTTTCTGGTAATTCAAAGAAATTGAGGTAATGATTTTTGTATCTTATCCTAATGGTATTATCTAGTCTTTCTTCAATTAAAACCTTATTTTTTTAACTGGTGTTTTTGGTTAAGTTTTGTTATTATTAACACGTATGGGCTTCGAAAATAATGAGAGTATTATAAAAAAGGTACCGGCGGAGAACTCGACTTTCAAAATACAAACTGCAACTGTAGCAGATTTAGGGGAAACTATTCAAGTACCAGGAGCAGAAAAAGCAATGAGATTTAAACCAGGAGGGTTTACAGTTGCAGGAAATAATGATTTGATAACAACAGTAAAGGAATACCTATATGAACACGATAAAACAATGTACGCAGAAGACGCAAATAAAACAATTAAAGCACTTGAAACACTTAATAAAGACGGAGAGATGTCTATAATGTGGAAAGGTAATCAATTAGTAGTTGTTACAACAGAAAATCCTAATCATTATAAAATAAAATTCGGAGAGATGTCTCAACACTTTCTTTTTTTTGCAACTGATGTTGGTTTTACATTTGTCCAAAGAGAAATAGATGAATTAGAAGTTCAAGATCCTGTTATCACATTTGGAGAGGAAACTAACTCAAACGGTGAAAAACAGGCAATTGTAAGCGTAGAAAATGCTGTTGCAGTAAATACTTATACAAAAGCTAGAGTACAACAAATAAAGGGAGTTAAGCTTGTACGTCTCAACCAAGATTCGCAAATAGGAAGAATAGAGGACGCAAATGATATAAGAGTATCTGACAGATCTCAAGTAGGAGACATAAAAAAAGCTAACAAGGTGCTTGTTGCAAAATTTGCGCAAGTAAAAGGAACTGTAGAAGCAGCATTTATTGAATATCACCCATCTATTAATAAGTGCGTTCCTTTAACTATAGAGGGAAAAGGAGCTGAAATAAATGTTTGGGCAGGATTTGCTCAAGGATTAATTCTCAGTGGCTCTGTAGAACAAATTCAAGCATTTGATGATAATGCCAACCATGTTCCTCTCTCCACCTATCATCCAATTCTCATTCTTGATAAAGATGTAGATACAGGATGGACAAAAGATGAAGATATTAAAGAGTTGTTTAAACTGAAAGAGAGCACAAGAGTTGAGATGTTAAGAAGTGTAGAAGACTCAGAATTCAAAAGGTTGACAGGAGATATTCTTATCCCCTCCTCTGCTGGTGAATATAAAGCAATAAAGATAAAAGGTAAAGATGGAAAGATAAGAAATATGTTAGTCGTAAGAGTAAAGAATGGTAATGATGAAGAAGCTATAGCATTTATAGAGCAGATTAAGGTTACTGGAGAAGATGGTCAAGAAAGAAAAGAGGTTAGACTAAGAGGAGCATGTAGGATAGATGAAGGTGGTTATGCTGTAAATGCAGATGAAGTCTATTACATAGGAGAAGCATTGAAATTAGGTGATGATGTAAAGTTTCGGGTTGAGAAAGAAACAAAAACTCTACCTGTGTCACCAATATCACCTGCAGTAACTCCAAACCCAAACTCTGATAAAAAAACTTCACCTACAAAAAAGATTGCAGAGTCAACTGTAGTTAGAACGTCTGTCGCAGAACCAAATGCATCAGCACTAGAGTTGGATTTTGATGAACCAGCTCCAGTTGAACCTGCAAAGGAGGTTTTTAAACCATTACCAAAAAATAAATTACGGAGAAAATGGACAGAAATGTGGCGCAAAAGAAGACTAAAGGATTTTTTTGAAAAAGAGAACATTGTAATGGGTCAATCAATAAGAGAATACCTGTTTAATTGTTTAATGCAAGATAACATAGAACAAGAAATACAGTTGTTGTACAGAAATGGACAATTGGTGATTGTTGGAGATGAGATGCTTAGTTTATACCATTCTAGAAAACAGATAGAAGAGAGCTTAGACAATTCCAACCTTGGTCTTACATTGGTTACAAACAAAGAAAATAAATCTCTTATGCCTGTTATTAAGTCTTTTCTCACTTCTGTTATTAAGTTTGAGGAAGTAAAAGATGAAAGCGGTGAAACACAAACCTTGGTGAGCGTTAGTAATGCTAAAAACATTGCTAGTTACGGAAAAGCTAGGTTTAAAGATTTGCATCATATACAACATACAGAATTACATCATTTCTCACAGGCAAGGGAAGCAGAAGTAGAAGATAGTGTTAGTTTAGCCGATCTCTCGCAAATAGAATACATTGCTAAGGCACAATGGATTGTATATTCCAAAGACAGAAAACAGTATGCTCCCGTTACCATAGGACAAGTAGACTATATAAAAGCAACAAAATATGCTCAAGGGTTAGTTCTTGGTGGTGTTAAAAATAAAATTCTTGCGTCGGATGAAGCTTCTCTCTCTACCTACAAACCAATCCTTATTTTTGATAAAGGTATAAGTACTGGAATTATAACAAGCGGGGAAGATTTTAAGGAATTATTTATGTTAGAGGATGATACAAAATCTGAGGTGTTAAGGAGTGTAAAAGAATTTGAAAGTATTAAAGAAGGAGCTATTTCTATCCCCTCCTCTGCTGGTGAATATAAAGCAATAAAGATAAAAGGTAAAGATGGAAAGATAAGAAATATGTTAGTCGTAAGAGTAAAGAATGGTAATGATGAAGAAGCTATAGCATTTATAGAGCAGATTAAGGTTACTGGAGAAGATGGTCAAGAAAGAAAAGAGGTTAGATTAAGAGGAGCATATAGAGTAGGTGACGAACAAGCCGCTATAGTTATTAAAACTCTCATAGGTCTTAACATTTAACTAATATTCTTGGTTAAGTTTTGTTATTATCATTAGTAAACATGCTGATATGAACCCCAAAATCTGTACTACCACCTAAGTCATATTTTCTTCCCAATTTAACTCCTGTAAACTAAAAATATATAAGAAACATTCAATCAAAACCTCATACTTTATTATACACATGCTTTTATTTTTTTATTTTGTAATGAACTTTATTTATAACTTAAACAATACTTTGATTCTTGACATAAACACACAACATTGCTATATTGTAAACATCACGATGACCAAGTAAGCAGTCTAAGGTCTCGACCGACCGCTGATCTTGGCTTTTTTCTTTTTACGTAGATTAATAGAGAATCAGTTTTTCTCCTCAACCTGTTTTCTTACTCTTTCTGCAAACTTTTCCAGTGAGATGCCGTTTTCCTGCTTTCCATCGCGTGTTCTTATACTCACTGTTTTATCTTTCTCCTCTTGTTTACCGAGAATTATCATATACGGAACCTTTTCTTTTTGTGCTTTTCGTATCTTTTTCTGCATAGTCTCACTTTCTTTATCAACCTCAATCCTAAACCCTTGTGAAAACAGTTGTTGATAAACCTTGTTAGCATACTCAAGCTGATCTTCACCGATAGGGATTATCTTAATCTGAACAGGCGCTAACCACACGGGAAAAGCTCCCTTAAAGTGCTCGATTAAGATTGCCATTGTTCTCTCAATTGAGCCCGTTAATCCCCTGTGCAAGATTACAGGATGTTTTGTTTTTCCATCTTTATCAACATAGGTTAGATTAAGCCTTTTTGCCATAAACAAATCTAACTGCAAAGTACTCATCTGCCAGTCTCTTTTTAGAGCATCTTGCACAATAAAGTCTATTTTTGGTCCATAAAAAGATGCTTCCCCTTTCGCCTTAACATAATCTAAACCGTTATCTTTAATTATTTTTTCTAAAATTTCTCCCGCCTTTTTCCATGTCGCGTCGTCTGCTATGTACTTAACAGCATCGCTTGGATCAGCAAGAGATAGCCTTACATAATAATCGTTTAACTGGAAGGCCTTGAACATTTTTCTAATTAACCCTATACAAAGCTTAAACTCGTCCTCTATTTGATTTTCCGTCATTAAGATGTGGCTATCATCGATTGTTAAAGCTCTAACTCTTAAAAGACCGCTTAACTCCCCTGTTTTTTCATACCTATAACATGTCCCTGGCTCTGTTAATCTAAAAGGCAGGTCTTTGTAGCTTCTCGGCCTGCTTTTGTAAATCATATAGTGATGCGGACAGTTCATCGGCTTTAGAACATAATCCTCTCCATCTATTCCAAATGGCGCATACATCACATCGCTGTAATGCTGAAAATGTCCTGTTTGTTTGTAAATCTCAACACTTGCTATGTGCGGAGTCCAGACAGGCATAAACCCAGCCTCTCTCTCAATCTTTTCTTCATATTTCAGTATCTCATTTCTGATAACGGCCCCCTTTGGTGTTAAAAGCGGTAGCCCTTTTCCTATGCTTGGATTGATTATGAACAAGTCAAGTTCCTTACCTAGTTTTCTGTGATCTCTGAGCTTTGCCTCCTCTAAAAAATTTAAGTACTCTTTCAACTCATCTTTAGTTTTAAAGGCGACTCCGTAAATTCGAGTCAACATCTTATTTTTTTCATCGCCCTTCCAATAAGCCCCCGCTGTTTTTATCAACTTAAACTCCCCTATTTCCCTAAAACTTTTTACGTGAGGACCTTTACAGAGATCAACAAACTCACCGCATTTATATATAGACACTTTATCTTTTTGTCCAAAGTCTTCCCTCTCTCCTTTTTTAATTTCCTCAATTATCTCCAGTTTGTACGGTTGATTTTTAAAAAGCTTCTTTGCTTCCTCTATTGAAATCCAACTTTGTTCAAAAGAGACATCTTTATTTTTAAGTTTCTTCATCTCTTTCTCTATTTTTTTAATTTCTTCTCCTTTTAAAGACTCTTCAAACTCAAAATCGTAGTAAAATCCATTTTCTATAACAGGACCGATTGCAAACTTTGTTGTGGGATAAAGTTTTTGAACTGCATAAGCTAAAAGATGAGCCGTTGAGTGTCTCATCGCGAAAAGGTTTTTGTCTTCTTGTTTTTTCATACCTTTAATTTTAAACTTTTAAATAGCGTTTAACAAGTTTAGATAACACTAAAAAACCCTCCGATTCGGAGGGCAATTCTAACCACAGAAACAACCCTCCTCTTAGAGGAATGTTGTTGTGGTTGTGTTTACTAACCTTAAGTTAAACATTGCCTCTTATAATACTATCCAAACCATCTCTTGTCAAATCCCCAACCCGATCCAGCCAAGTTCAACCTCGTAGGTTGAATTGGCCATTTCCAGCTCATCCCAATCAGCCGAGTTCAACCTCGTAGGTTGAACTGTTTACATTAACACGTCATTGCGAGGAGACCGATTTATCGGTCGACGCGGCAATCCCCGCCGCTATGAGATTTAAACATCACTATAAAAAACTAAACAATAGCCAGTCTTGCTCTCATATGGACGGAGATTGCTTCGTCAATCGCTAACGCTTTTTCCTCGCAATGGGTATTTAACCATAAATGTGTGCTGCAAATATACGTTTGGTCTGCATTCACAGTCTAGGTTATAATGCAATTGAAACTGTTTTCAATTTTAATAAAAGTTTTTAATAAAAATATGTTTAATAGCATTAAAAAAATGCCCTTTTTGTAATTCAAAAACTAATGTTAAATTAAATGGATATTACCTTAATGGTAAACAACGATACTACTGTTCTAAATGTCGCAGATCATTCTCATGGAAAAACAAATCGGTTAAAAAATGTTTCTTATCAAAACAGCACACATTTTTGACTATTATGCCCGCGATGACGTGCTAAATACTAAATACAATTATATTTGTTTAGAAATTAGATTAATTAGGTCAATTAGAAATTTAATATATTCTTTATATTCTCTGTACACTTT
>JALWZV010000083.1 GCA_027002315.1 Candidatus Roizmanbacteria bacterium
TATTATAGCTCAAAAAAAGATACAGGGATAACTCCATCCCTCGACCTTACGGTCGGGGATTTAAGTAAGGAATTGTTAAAAATTAAAAATTATTTTTCTGTTTGAAACATCGAAATTTGGAAATTGGAATTTGTTTAGACATTAGAAATTAAGTTAATTAGAAATTTATTGTTGTGTGTTATCTGAAAACAAAAACTTAATATATATTGCCCAAAAGCGAATGGAAGAAAATAATGCAAATATAAATCCGGGTAAACCATCCTGAAAACCTCTGTGTCTTATATACATAGAACAAAATGTTTTTATTGGTCTCCAGATAAAGAAATCAATAAATAACAGGGTCTTATTTCTTTTTTTAAGTCGTTTTGGTAGTTTTTTAGCCTCTAACGTGGTATATCTATTCCAACGCATGATATAACGTGAAAAGTCAGGATCGGCATAATGAAGTAAAGGCTTCTTCAAATAACCAACTTTATCCTTCTTATTTATTAACTCAACATTCTCATGGACATCTTTGCACGGAAATCTTACTGTGCCATTTTTATACAACCTAATCGTGTAATCAGGATAAACTCCTCCTTTAGTTAAGAACCTATCTAAAAATAAGTTCTTGCGAGGAACCCAAAAAGCAACCTCGTTACTGTTATTATTAACAATACTAAGAATTTCTTTCCTCAGCTCCTTTGTTACAGACTCATCAGCGTCAAGCTGTAATATCCATTTTCCCTTTGCTTTCTCTATGGCTTTTTGTTTATTAATATGAAACATTGGAGGGTTGTTTGTAATGTAAACCTTAACCTTTTTACTATAAGATTTCGCTATCTCTACCGTCTTGTCTGTAGAACCTCCATCTACAATAATAACCTCATCTACCCAACTATAAGTTGAGTCAAGTGCGTAGTGTATGTTTTTCTCTTCGTTGTACGTAGCTATACATAAAGATAATTTCATATAATAATTATACCATTAATAATAATTAGACGCGGTTAAACATGATTCAACATAGCTTTGCTTCTTATGATGACATGTTAAATATTAACTCGCCAACTGAAGGACTAATAATTAGAATTTACAAAAATTAAAAATGAAAAATTAAAAATTAAAAATTAGTAATTGATTACCTGCCCGCATGCAGGCGGGCCTGCCCGCAATCGCTGAAGCGATAGCTTCTGCAGGCGGGGAAATTAGAAATTAAAAATTAGAAATTACTCTTTCGCGTCATTGCGAGGAAAGAGCCGAGTCTGACTCGGCGATTGACGAAGCAATCCCCGACTATATAAAAATAAAATGGCTATTGGTGTAATTTCAAGCGCTTACGTTAACCTCACAGAGGCGGAGATCGTCAGGCGGAGCCTGATCTGGCTCGGCCATGGCTTCGCTGGCGCTCGCAATGACGTGTTAAATATCGTAACAGCAAGGATCGCTCGCAATGACGTGAGAGATACTAAATACAAAATACTAGATACAAGATACAAAGTTTAGTTATTTTCTCTCCTTAGCAGTAGTATCTTCTTTATTCTCAATCTGCTCAGTTTTATAGTAGGCTAACTGTAAGAATGGCTTCTTGCCTTCACTCATATCTTTTTTAATTCTCTTAAGGCACTTTGTACACAAATATACCTGTTTAATCTTTTTGTTCTCGATAATGCTCACATGTTGAAGGTTTGGTTTGAACACTTTACGCGTCTTTTGGGCTCTCTTCTTCCATCTTCCTCCTGCAACTCCCCTTCTATGAGTGTGAGATCTTCCAAAAACAGCCTCCTTACCACAGTGATAACATTTCATACTTAGTTTGTTAATATAAACAAGAATCTTTTAACTTTAATATAGAAAACTATGATATCATATTAAAATAGTTAAATCAATTATTTATTTATCAAGATGTTGCAACTTTTATTATCAAGTCCGTCAGCGTTCGTTTTATACACATTAGCACTTTTAATAGCTATCACAATCCATGAATTCTCTCATGCGTTTGTTGCGGACTATCTAGGCGACCCTACTCCTCGAATTCAAGGAAGAATCTCCCTGAACCCACTTGTCCATCTGGACACAGTAGGAACTCTTTTTCTTGTGCTTGTTGGTTTTGGATGGGGAAAACCTGTTATGTTCGATCCTTTTAACTTAAAAAATCCTCGCAAGGACTCTGCTCTAATTGCCTTGGCTGGTCCAGTGTCAAATATTATCCTAGCAGTCACTTTAGGAATTATTCTACGCATCATGATACTACTAAATTACACTGCTCTCGTAAGCATATTGTCTTTATTTATCACACCGATAATTTACTTAAACATAATATTAGCTGTGTTTAATTTACTGCCAATATACCCTTTGGATGGATTTAACTTTGTAGCAGGAATTATTCCAGAAGATAAATATAGAGAATGGATTGAGTTAAAAAGATATGGTTTCGTGTTTCTGATAATGTTAATTATTCCTTTCGGTAAATACTCACTTCTCGATATTATAATGAGACCAATAATAAACATCACAATATCTTGGTTAATCCCTTCCTTCGCATCATTATAATTCCTCAAACTCACCATTACTCTTTTCTTTATAAAGAGTAGAGCCTTGCTCCACAGCTCGTTGTGTAAAAACAATACCATTTAAATGATCTACCTCGTGTTGAACTATAATCGCTTCAAGACCTGTAAACCATTTCTCCTCTTCTTTACCTTCTATGGTCTGCCATCTTAAAAGAACCTTCTTGGGTCTTTTTACTACTCCCCAAATCTTAGGAATAGATAAACACCCTTCAAGCTCTTGAGTTTTTTTATTCTCCTTCTTTTTTTTATCTGATTCCAACTTAAGTATCTTAGGATTAATAAAAACACGAGGTTTAGATCTTTCTGTAGGTTTCATAAGAAATATAGATAATGGAATACCCACCTGATTAGCTGATAGACCAACTCCAGGAGGATCATTTTGTGCCTCTAACGTTTCTATCATTTCCTTAATTATTTTTTTAATCCTTTTGTCTATCTTTTTTACAGGTTTGACAGGATGAGATAAGACATCATTAGGAACAAGTACTAGTTTAGGCATAACTTAAAAATAATCTTAATTCCTATTAGTATAACAAAAAACTGCTTTAAACTTAAACTATAATCGAGAATTTACATTAATAATTTCTGGTCTATTC
>JALWZV010000084.1 GCA_027002315.1 Candidatus Roizmanbacteria bacterium
TATACATACTTAGGCAGTTTTTTTAAGGACACAGGTGTTCTGTTTTGATTTCTGTATACCTCGTATAACAGTCTTCCTTTTCTGTCATAGATGTGAGTGGAGAGAGGAACTGAGTTATAACCCCTAAGTTTGTTGGGACTTGGCATATCCTTTAAAATTAAAAAGAAGAATAAAAGTATTAAAAATACCAGTACACTAATTACAAAAGATATCTTTAATAACAAAGGGATTTTCTTTTTCTCCTTTTGTTTTTTGGCAAAAATCTTACTAATCCTATTTCTAAAGGCTAAAGTTTTATTTTTAATACCTGAGATTATTATCATTATGTCTTTTTAAAGTTTAATCTTGGGAATAATGCTTTTTCTTTGCTAATTTTTCCCTGTGTGTACTTTAGTATTTTCTCTGATGTGCCAGGTAAATATGGTTGTAACATCAAACCAATCTCTCTAAGTTCTTTTAACAAACCAATCAAGACTATGCGTTTCTTTGATCCTTTTACTTTCCAGGGGGCAGACTCGTCTATTTTTTTATTCAAAGACTTAGTTTTTTCTATTATAAGACTCATAACATTATGAAGCTCCATCTTCTCAGACAATTCCATATACTTTTTAGGCAATTGTTTTATATTTAAATTAAACTCTAACTCTATATTTTCTCTGCTCGCCATAGTTGTTAATCTCATAACCAAATTTCCAAGCTCATTAACAAGTTCTGAACTATAAATCTGTTCAAAACGAGCAATAGAAAAATCACCATCATTAAAAGAAGGTATCTCGCGTAAAAAGTAATACCTTACTGCATCAACTCCGTACTTATTAACTAATTCATCAGGATATATTACATTTCCTAAAGACTTACTTATCTTTTCCTTATCGATGGTTATAAAACCGTGAACAAAAACCTTTGATGGAACCGGCAATTTTGCTGAGAGCAACATAGCCGGCCAATAAATTAAGTGAAACTTGATTATGTCCTTACCAATTATGTGTATAATCTCGTCTGCACTTAACCAATACCTCTTAAACAATTTGCCATTATCTCTAAACTTAACAGCTGTTAGATAATTTGTTAGGGCATCAAACCAAACATACATTAATTGAGAAGGATCTCCAGGAACAGGAATACCCCAGTTTTTAACTCTATCTCTTGGACGGGAAATAGAAAAGTCCTCTAAGCCTTCTTTGATAAAATTGAGCACCTCTTTTTTCTTGTGTTCAGGATAAACATGAATGATATCTTTTGTTAACAATTCCTCTATTCTAGAAGAGTACTTTTTCAAATTAAAAAAATAATTTTCTTCTTCTATGGGAATAAGTGGTTTTTTATGAACAGGACAAATGTTATTATCAAACTCTCCCTCTCTGTAAAATGCTTCGCATCCTACGCAGTATAATCCTTTATATTTCTTTTTATATATATCCTTTTTACACATTCTCCATAATTTTTGAGCTGTCTTAATATGTTCACTGGAGGTTGTCCTTACATAAGTATCATAGCTCAAATTTAAAACGTCCTTTAAATCTTTAAATTTTTTACTTATCTTATCTGTAAACTCTTTAGGTGATATCTTCTGTTCCTCAGACTTAATCGCTATCTTCAGTCCATGTTCATCGGTACCCGTACTCCAGAAAACACCACTTCCCTTGAAGCGTAAAAATCGCGCATACGCGTCCGTTAAAACAGCCTCTAAACCAAAACCTATATGCGGAGGAGCATTTGCATAAGGAATACTTGTGGTGATAAAAATACTATTCTTTTTCATAGTGATATGAAATTATCTTATCATATAACAAAACAAAGTGAATCCTGAGATTAAAATTAAAAAAATAATAAGGTCAAACCCGTAAAGAAAAAATATTTCTAACCCCATAAAAACAGCTAGAAAACACACCAGGGCAAACTTAACCTGTATAAATAAAGATAATAACACTAAAGTTAACAAACTTAAACTAACCGCTAAGGATAAGGCAGATATGAAATTAGGAGTAACGTTAAATATCAGGTATAAGCTAATTAAAAACAAGATAAATATCACCACATAATGAATGTATATTATCTGTCTCGAAGATAATATTTTTTTATCTTTGTCTTTACTCATTCTTTTTTAGGTTTCCAAAAATCTTTACCTATAATATCCCATCTCAACCTTTGCTCATCTGGATTTTCAGGATTAAATTGTTGGTTAACAAAATAAACAATCTCTCCCGTGTTGTTACTCATATTCATAACTCCATGAGCTACTCCTCTTGGGATATAGACTAATAAAGATTTGTGAGCTCCCAAAACAATGCGCATCTTTAAGTCGGTAGTACTAGATGATTTTCTTAGATCCCACAAACCTAAAAGCAAGTGTGATTCCGGAGTGACATACCAAACATCTTCTTGATTAAAATGTAAATGCCAACCCTTAATAGCTCCCGGTAATAACTTTGATCTACTAATTTGTTTTATCTCAAAATTAGGAATAGATTTTAAAAACCCTTTATCAAATCTAGCTATCTCCTCAAAGGTTCCATCTTCTCCTTTAAAAAAGGGGATCTCTACCAGCTTAACACCCTCTATAATTTTTTGCTTTTTGTAGGACTGAGTTGTAATATCGACATTTATAATATCATTTCTAGATAATTTCATAAGTTAAGCAATAACTAATATACGTGCCAGCGGGGGGATTCGAACCTCCGACTTGCCGCTTATGAAACGGCCGCTCTAACCTCTGAGCTACGCTGGCTACTCCTTTTTAATTTAAGGTTCATATATTATAATCTAGGTTGTATCTATGAAGCAACCAGAAATATCTATAATCGTGGTCTCTTTCAACACAGCCATCATAACTAAAAATATGCTCGACTCCTTAATAGAATCGCTTAAAGACACAAAGATAACATATGAAATCATCGTTGTTGATAATAATTCTGAGGACGAGTCCGTAAAGATTATCAAACAAATACAAAAAAAGTGTAAAAAGATACGACTTATTGAAAGTAAAAAAAATCTTGGATTTGGAAAAGCTAACAATCTGGCCGTTAAAAAAGCTAGATCCGATTATATACTGTTTTTAAACTCAGATATTGTTGTTCTTAATAATGCTATTCAAAAACTCTTAAGATTTTACAAGAAAAACCAAGAAAAAATAGCATTCCTCGGGGGGAAATTACTAAACAAAGACCTTTCTATACAACCATCGGTAGGACGTTTTTTTAGTCCTTTAGTGGTATTTGCAACACTATTTTTAAGAGGAGATTACTGGGGATTAACGCGCTACTCTCCATCAAAACCTGAAAAAGTAGACTGGATCTCGGGTGCCTGCATACTAACAACTAAGAATTGGTTAACTCGTTTAAAGGGATTTGACGAAAAGATTTTTATGTATATGGAGGAGGTTGATTTACTATACAGAGCTCATCTCATCAACGCAAACACCTTTTTCTACCCCAATGCAGAGTTTATACATCTTGGATCAATATCTAGCAGAAAAAAATCTTATCCAATAATTCAGGTTTTTAAGGGGCTAAAATTTTTCTATCAAAAATATTACTCTAATTTTAATCTAAAAATACTGTTATTTATGTTAAAATTGAAAGCACTAATCGGCATCTTTATAGGATTATTATTAAATAACGATTATCTTAAAGAGACTTATGCAAAAGCTTTTAAAAATATTTAAATTTTTAGACGACAACTTAATTAAGATTCTACTTTTGGGTTTCATCTTTATAATTCCTTTATATCCGAAACTGCCTCTTTTCAGGGTCAATTTCACATATATCGCAATTAGAGCTGAAGACCTCTATCTCTCTTTCTTAACATTGGTATTTTTTATACAACTCTTCAGAAAAAAGGTTCGTTTAACTCAACGAAAATTTATCGTGTTGTTCGTTTTATTCTGGATTAGTATTTTTGTTTCCTATCTTCTTGGGGCATTTGTTTTTTCAACGATAGACTATCCAAAGGTTGGATTTTTACACAGCATGAGACGAATAGAATACATGATTGTCTTTTTCATAATGCTCTCGTCAATAAAGTCAAAGAAAGATTTTTATCACTACATATACGCATTTTTTGTCTCCCTGTTTTTGGTTAATGCCTATGGTATAGGACAAAAATTCTTTGGGTTGCCTGCTATACAAACAATGAACCCAGAGTTCGCAAAAGGAAGAATTCTATACCTCACTCCTGAAGCTAGAGTATCAAGTACCTTTGCTGGACATTATGATCTAGCTGCATATCTCGTATTCTTTATACCAATAACACTGGGTTATTATTACTCAAAGATTAGAAAAAAATGGCTTACTCTACTACTCTTTATATTCTCTATAATTATACTGATTTACACCGCTTCGAGAACCTCTTTCGGAGCATACATAGTCTCAATATCTCTGTTCCTCCTGTTTATCAGAAAATTTAAGATGTGGATTTTTGTTTTAATACTCTCAGCTGTCTTAATGTTTTTTACTAAGGACCTTACCAGTAGATTTTTAAAGACCGTTCAGATTAAAAAAATACTGGTAGATAGGCGTACAGGACAGGTCTACGTACCACAAAAAATAAGCACAAAAGAGTTGCCAGCAGGCAGTTTTTACATAAAAATTAAAGATAAAGGTACCGGAACAGACAAAGCTGTGCTGAAATATAAAGAAAAAGTCATAGATAAAACATTGATTCAAAAAGCAACTCTTAGCGGAAAACTTAGCGCCACACAATCAGGCTTAATGAAAAAAGAGCTTGAGGAAAACATCAAGACAGTGAACACTGTTGTCTCGGATATTTCTTTTGCAACAAGGTTGCAGGTAGAATGGCCAAGAGCAATCAAGGCATGGTTGTCCAATCCGCTTTTTGGAACGGGACCATCATCAATAACGGAGTCTACAGATAACGACTATCTAAGATGGCTGGGAGAAACAGGAACAGTCGGAACTTTGTTGTTTTTGACAATTATATTAAGCCTAATTCACTCATCCTACCTCGCCCTACCTTCTGGAAAAGAAAAATTTATTATATTGGGATACATATTTGCAACCTTTGGATTACTCATAAACGCTACCTATATTGATGTTTTTGAGGCGTCTAAAGATGCCTTTATCTTTTGGATGTTTAGTGGAGCTATTATAGCTTATCTAAATTTACACTTTAAAAAACATGAAACTTAAATACTTTAAAAAAATAGATTTTATTTTAATTTCTTTACTTATTGTTTTAGCTTTTGCTGCAAGACTATACAAAATAAACACTCCCTTAGCTGATTTACACTCATGGAGACAGGCAGACACAGTGGCAGTTTCACGAAACTTTGTCAGATCCGGAATTAATCTACTTAAACCAAGGTATGATGATTTATCAAATATCCAGTCAGGAAAAGAAAATCCTCAAGGATTAAGAATGGTTGAGTTTCCTATATATAATGCCATAACGGCTTTAGTTTATAAAGCGTATCCGAAGCTACCAATAGAGATATATGCACGTTTAATAACAGTTTTCTTCTCTTTAATAATAATTGTTATTCTCTACTACATAAGTCTTATAGAGATGGGACGGTTAGGGGCATTTATCTCTACTTTAGTATACTCAATATATCCATTTTTCGTGTTTTTTTCCAGAGTAGCTTTACCAGAAACAACAGCGCTCTCTTTCGTATCTATATCCATCTTTATTCTTTACGTATCAATTAATAAACGCGACAGGGATTTTTATTTTTGGCTCTTCGTGTCGTCTGTGTTTTTCTCTTTAGGAATACTAACCAAACCTCCAGTAATATTCTATTTACTTCCCGTACTTTACATTTTAATAAAAAAAGATGGAGTGCAGGTTTTTAAGAAACCTTATTTATATCTATTTGGTATTGTGGCTGTTTTTCCGACCTTAATGTGGAGAAATTATATTAAACAGTACCCGGAGGGAATTCCAGCGTTTACATGGTTGCTTACCAAGGTTAACACTGTTGGTGGACAAAAAAAGATTTTTTTTAAACCGGCTTTTTTCAGATGGATATTTTTTGAAAGAATTAATAATTTAATGTTAGGTGGATATTTATCGGTCTTTTTTGTACTAGGTTTTTTAAAAAAATATAAATCCTTCTTTATTTACACAATAGTGTTAGGTGCTGGATTATACCTGTTTACATTTCAGGGCGGCAATGTTCAACACGAGTACTACCAAACATTAATACTACCAGCTATTGCATTACTTATCGGAGGAGGAGTTTCTTTTATCTATGAGAAAAGGGTTCGAGGCAATATTCACTCTTTAATCATAAGTTGTGGTGTCATAACCATCTTTGCTCTCTCATGGTTTTTCTCATATTATAACGTTCGCAACTTCTACAACTACCCAGAAAGCCTCGTTAAGATAGCAAGCATAATTAAAAATATTACAGCGCAAAACGACAAAATAATCACAGACACTTTAGGCGATACTACTCTCTTGTTTCTTTCCGATAGAAGAGGTTCTCCATCAATATATAAAGATCTCGATAAGCTTATAAAGGATGGTTACAAATACCTGGTTGTGTTTGATAAGAAGAAGATTCAGGAATTTAAACAAAACAAGGTGTGCAAGATTGTTTTTGAAAATAATCAATTCGCGATCTTTTCTTTATGAAAATCTTGATGCTGACACCCTATCTGCCTTATCCTCCATCATCGGGAGGTCAAATTAGAACATTCAATCTAATTAAGTATCTCAGCAAAAAACATGAGGTAACTTTAGTCGCGTTATACAAAAATAAAGCTGAAAAAAAGTACAGTAAACATATTAAAAAATACTGTAAAAATGTTTATCTTTGTAAAAGACCAGAGAGTCCTTGGGAGATTAAGAATATACTTAAAACAATATTCTCTTTGTCGCCATTCCTTATTGTTAGAAATTCATCAGAAGAGGCAAGAAACACAATATCTAAAATACTTAAAAATGAAAAGTTTGATATTATCCATGCAGAGACCTTTTACATAATGCCTCATATTCCAACAACAAATATTCCTATTATACTTGTAGAACAAACCATAGAATACCGGGTATACCAACACTTCGTAAACAATCTGCCCTTTTTTCTGCGCCCCTTTTTTTACCTAGATATTATTAAGTTGAAGCATTGGGAAAGGCATTTTTGGAGAAAGGCTGATATCGTAGCTACAGTTAATGACAGTGACAAAAAAACAATATTAAGGTTGGAACCAAAAACAAAGACCACAATTATCGAGAACGCAGCAGGAGATGACATGTTTAAAATTAAGAAAGAAAGACAGAAAAACAAAACAAAATTTAATCTGTTTTTTATCGGAAACTTTTCTTGGCTTCAAAATGTAGAGGCAGCCAAAATTATCACAGATAAAATTTACCCATTACTAAAGAAGTCTTCTAATATTAGACTTTGTAATGGTAAACAAGATAAAAAGTGTGTTCAGATCATCATAGCGGGTCAAAGATCAGTAGAAAAGCTTAAAATGAAAACGCAAAAAGGATTAAGGATTATAGATATTAAACACAAAGGAGATAATATTGTGAATAAGCTCTTTCAAGAGGCCGATGTGTTCATATCTCCAATATTTGGACCAGGAGGAACAAGGCTGAAGTTATTAGCTGCAATGGCTACCAAAACTCCGATAATATCGACATCTATAGGCATAGATGGATTGATGTTAACAAATAAAAAAAATGTTCTAATAGCTGAGACACCAGAAGAGTTTGTAAAACAAATCAGTTTGGTCATTAATAACCAAGATCTCTACGAAAGAATAAAAAATGAGGCTTATAAACATGTTAAGAAATATTTTACCTGGGACAAAATTGCTGTAAAATTAGAACATATTTATGAGGAGATAATATGAACCTGGGTATAGACATATCCCAACTCGCTTACAAAGGAACAGGAGTTGGTAGATTTACTACGGAGCTTACAGAAAATATACTTAAGTATGATACGCAAAACAGTTGGACTTTTTTCTTCTCCTCTTTTCGCCTAGAAATACCAGAAAGCTTGAAAAAAAATATTCTCTCTAAGGGACATCAATTAGTTAAACTTTCCATACCGCCAACCATATTATCTCTGCTCTGGAATAGATTTCACAAACTAAACATTGAGAGATTAACTGGAAACTTAGATTGGTTTATAACATCAGATTGGACTGAACCTCCAACAAAGAAAGTAAAAAAGGCAACAATCATTCATGATCTGGTATTCTTACGTTATCCTGAGACAGTATCAAAATCTATTATTAAAACCCAAACTAAAAGAATGAGGTGGGTAGAAAAAGAAAGTGATTTTATTATCACAGATTCAAACTCAACAAAACAGGATGTAACCAAATTTTTAAAGATTAAGAGCGACATCGTTAAGACTATTTACCCGGGAGTTAACCCTTTAAAGATCACAAGTGATGTAGATCTCTCTAAATACAAGATAACTAAAAAATTTATCCTAACCGTAGGTAAGTTGGAACCGAGAAAAAACATCAAAAGGTTAATTGATGCTTTTTTACTCACTCGTCTAAACAAAGAGTACCAACTTGTAATCGTGGGAATGAAAGGTTGGGGAAAAATGAACATAAACAATAAATCCAATAATATTATCTTCACCGATTACGTTCCTGATAATGATTTATACAATCTCTACAAGAAATCCAGTTTATTTGTTTTTCCATCATTATGGGAAGGATTTGGAATTCCTCTTGTAGAGGCAATGCAGTTCGGCTGTCCGTCTGTTATCTCTAACACATCCTCTCTCAAAGAGATAGGAGGAGACGCCGTAATAAGATTTGACCCGTATGACGTCAAAGATATGGCTAAAAAAATCGAGATGGTTATTCGAGATAAAAAAATAGCAATGTTATTATCAAAAAAAGGTAAAATAAGATCAAAAATGTTTCAGTGGAAAAGATATCTAGATGAACTTATTAAAGAGTTAAAAAAAAGAACATGATTATTGGAGTAGATGGAAATGAAGCGAATGTACAAAAGAAAGTAGGCGTGTCTGTGTACACATTGAAGCTTCTTGAGGAGTTTAAAAAAAATGCAAACAAAAAAGTTTCCTTTATTATCTTTTTAAAAAAAAGGCCTCTTTCTTTTATGCCATCTCCTACAAAATACTTTAGGTATAAGGTTATAAGGTTTCCTTTTCTGTGGCTAAACTTTCTCTCAATTTATCTTTTATATTTTCAGTTTTTTTCCAAAAATAAGATAGATGTTTTTTTCTCACCTGCCCATTACTCACCTTACATACTTAACTCAAAGCTTATTGTAACCATCCATGATTTATCTTATATCTACTTCCCAAAAGAGTTTCTCAAAAAAGATTTATATAAACTCAACAAGTGGACAAAAGATTCTATTAAAAGAGCGACAAAGGTAATAGCTGTCTCTAAAAACACAAAAAGAGACATAATTAAACAGCTAAAAATACCTTCATCAAAAATTGATGTTATATATAATGGTTTTGAAAAGATAGGGAGAGCAAAAAAACCAGATATCCCTATACTACCTCAGAACTACTTTCTTTACGTAGGGACACTTCAACCTCGAAAAAATATAGTTTTTCTCGTAAATGCTTTTTCTGCTTTTGTAAAAAAATTTCCGGATATTAAGTTAGTTATTGTGGGCAAAAAGGGGTGGTTATACAACAAAATACTTAAACTTGCACAGAAAACAAAAACCAGTAAAAACATTATCTTCACAGATTATATTGAAGATTCTAAACTCATATATCTTTATAAAAACTCTATTGCTCTAATTTTGCCCTCGCTCTATGAGGGTTTTGGTATACCGATATTAGAAGCTATGAGTTATAAATGTCCCACGATTTTATCTTACGCCTCAAGTCTTCCTGAGATAGGAGGAGATGCCTCGCTATACTTCAATCCTCAAAACCCAGAAGAGCTTGTTGAAAAAATGATTCTGATAAAAAGTGATAAAGAGTTAAGGAATAAGCTTATAGACAAAGGATTGAAAAGAGTAAAATTATTTTCATGGAAAAAGACAGCACAAAAAACACTTAAGTTGATAGTTAATTCTGCAAATGAACAATGATTAAAATTATTGACAAACAATTTAATAAAAAGGTATTTAACTCCAAAGCAACACATCCTCTTCAAACATGGGAGTGGGGAGAGGCAAAGGAAAAACTAGGAAATAAAGTTTTAAGGTTTTGTGAAATTAAAGATAACAAAATACTCTCGACATATCAGATGACAATTCATACCCTTCCTTTTGGATATAAGATTGGTTACATTCCCAGATCAATCTTGCCATCAAAATCTCTTATCCAGT
>JALWZV010000085.1 GCA_027002315.1 Candidatus Roizmanbacteria bacterium
TTACTATTGCTTATGGAAATAAAATATTTAGGACATTCTTCCTTTTTAATTAAAACAAAAAAAGCGCGAGTTATCACTGATCCGTTTGATCCTAAGATGGTAGGATTCCCTTTTTCTAAAATTGAGGCAGATATTGTTACCGTCTCTCATAATCATAATGATCATAACAAAGTCGAACTGATCAAAGGAAACCCTTTAGTGTTAAATATGCCAGGAGAGTTTGAAAAGAATGATGTTAGAATATTTGGCTTTAAGACTTATCACGACAACAAAAAGGGAGAAGAGAGAGGAGAGAACATAATGTTTAAGTTTGAGGTCGAAGGATTATCTGTACTACATTGTGGAGATTTGGGTCATTTACTAAGCAGCGAGTTAATCGAAAATATAGGAGTTGTTGACATTCTAATGATTCCTGTTGGTGGATTTTATACAATAGGTTCGGAAGAAGCTGTTAAATTAATAAATGATTTAGATCCATCGATAATCATCCCGATGCATTACAACAACAGACGATTAAATCAAAAAGTGTTCTCCAAGCTTGAACCACTGGACTCATTTTTAACAAAGATGGATGCTAAAGATGTTCAACCAGTAGAGAAGCTGCGAATAACCAAAGATGATATTGTAGAGGAGACAAGGGTTGTTGTGTTGCAAATTAAGTAATAATATGGTCTCTCAAGTCGATGTATATAAAGTTCCTCCTCATGATGATCAGGCAGAAAAGTCTGTTCTTGGGGCTATTCTAATTGATTCATCTGCTTTAAGTTTGGTGGCAGAGTTCTTACTCCCCAAACATTTTTACAAACCTGAGAATAAAGCTGTGTATGAAGCGATGTTAGAGTTGTTTGACAAGCAAGAACCCATAGATTTACTAACAATAAAGAATCAGCTTAAGAAAACCGGGAAATTAAAAAAGATTGGAGGAAAAGCTTATTTATCAGAACTTATAGATTCAACACCAACATCTGCCTACGTTGAGCATTATGGAAGAATAGTCAAAGATCATTACACAAGAAGAAAGATTATAGACGTTTCATCTAGGCTTGTAGAGAAGTCTTTTGATGATAAAGGAGATGTAGATAATTTACTGGATGTAGCAGAGGGTGAGATTTTTGCACTAAGTCAGGAGCACTTAAAAAAAGACTTTACCGAGCTTAAAGAGGCGTTGGCGGAGAGTTTTGAGAGATTGGAAAAGTTTATGAAGGAGGGTAGGAATTTAAGAGGTTTGTCTACAGGATTATCTCCTTTAGATTCTAAGTTAGCCGGTATGCAGGACTCAAACCTATTAGTTTTAGCTGCTCGACCAGGTTTTGGAAAAACAACTCTTGCTTTAAACATAGCAAGACATGTTGCTTTGAAAGAAAAGGTTCCTGTCGGCTTCTTTTCGTTAGAGATGAGCAAGGAGGAGTTAGTAGATAGGCTTTTAGTAAGCCAATCTGATATTGATGCATGGAGACTAAAAACAGGTAGATTGTCGGATGAGGATTATCAAAAACTTACAGAGGCTATGGGTGAACTATCAGAGGCGCCTCTTTTTATTGACGATACTCCTGGAAGTTCTATCTTGGAGATGAGAAGTAAAGCTAGGAAATTAAAAGCAGAGAAGGGGCTGCAGTTTTTAATTGTTGATTATTTGCAGTTAGCTACAGCTGGAGCGAGATTTGAGTCTAGAGTTCAAGAGGTCTCTTATATTTCTCAGGGTTTAAAAAATCTAGCGCGTGAGTTAAAAATTCCCGTTCTTGCACTTTCTCAATTGTCGCGAGCAGTGGAACAAAGAGGTTCAAAAAAACCGCAGTTAGCTGATTTGCGTGAGTCTGGAGCGATTGAACAGGACGCTGATATAGTTATGTTTTTATACAGAGAGAGTGATGATAATGAGGATTTGTTAGATGAAAAGAAGAAATTAGTTAAATTAAGCATAGCTAAACATCGAAATGGTCCGACAGGGGAGATTGATTTGATGTTTAGGGGAGACAGGCTTCAATTTTATGCGGTAGAAAATAAGTCTTTATAAGCTCATTTGCTCTGCCTCTTTTATTATTCTTTTTGTTCCAACGAACATCTTATCTTGAGGTATCTTCATTATCTCGGTAGCGGTTACCCACTTGTATTGAGTAGCTTCTTCATTTAACACAATGTTTTGTAAGGGTTTTTTTGGTTGGCAAAGGTAAAATAAAAAGATTCCATGCCATAATTTATTATTTTTGTGCTTACTAAGAATAATCGGTATAAGTTTATATTTAGTTATACTTAGCCCAACCTCTTCTTTAACCTCTCTTTTAAGTGTTTCTTCAGGCGCCTCACCAAACTCTAGTCCTCCACCTGGAAACTCCCATCTATTATGAAATGGTGTGCCTGGATCATATCTTTTAGTAATGAGGTATTTGTCCTTATCTCTAATTACACCCATCACTCCTATTATTGTGCATTTTCGTTTATTCATAATGTGGATTGATATGCGTCCTTGGAGGGACTCGAACCCCCAACCTACTCCTTAGAAGGGAGTTGCTCTATCCTGTTGAGCTACAAGGACTCTGAGCCGAGACGGGGACTTGAACCCCGGACCTGCTGTTTACAAAACAGCTGCTCTGCCACTGAGCTATCTCGGCAGTTTAAACAAAATTATATTATAACGAAATTTTATCATAAATCACGAGCTTATTATCATATAGAGAAGAGGACAATGTTTTTAAACGTAGGAGACAGAGGGACAAAATATATAAAGGCGGAGATAGAATTTCTAATTTTTAAAAGCACGTCATCGCGATCTTCCGAATCGGAGGAGAAGCGATCTCCGCCTATATGAGAATAAGACTGACCATTGATTTGAACTTTAAGCGATAGTGTTGAATATCATAGCGGTGGGGATTGCCACGTCGCTCTCTTTGTTCGCTCCCTGCCTGCGCAGGCAGGCTCGCAATGACAATTTTCGTATAGTGCCGGGGAGAGGACTTGAACCTCCACGGGTTACCCCACAGGATCCTAAATCCTGCGCGTCTACCATTCCGCCACCCCGGCTATCTCAATGTACTTCTATTTTACATGTATTACGTCTACCCCTCCTTCAGTTTTTAAACTCATCGTTAAGACTGAACTCATCGCTATTCGCTCGACGTCTTAACTCGAAACTTTCGGAGGGTTAACTGAGAATAATACTCGCTAAAGCTTGTCCAACTCTCAGTTGAACAATTCCGCCACCCCGGCTATCAAAAATAATTTTTAATTACTAATTTCTAATTTTTAATGATAAGCACATCATCGCGAGCGAGCGAAGCCACGTTAGACGTGGTGTAAACGAGCGTGGCTACGTTCCTCGCAATGACGTAACGCGAACACTGTACTTAATTATCAAAGGTCATTTATTAATTTTTAATCTTTATTCGTTAATCGTTGTTCTCTATTCATCATTCATTATTTTTAATTCTCGTCTATTTTTGGCACGTTAAGATTGATTTTGTTGTCAAGGGATTTGTGAGCCACCGGGGAGTCGAACCCCGAACCTACTCCTTAAGAGGGAGTTGCTCTGCCAATTGAGCTAGTGGCCCATAAAATTATCCTGATCTCTAATTATATCAAACAAGTCTTTCTTGGTGGACTTTCTCTTTAGTTTTAGGTAATTTTATTTTCAGATGCGTCAAAGCTTTTTTTGTAATAACTCTACCTCTTGTTGTTTTTTTTATAAATCCCATCTGAAGAAGATATGGTTCAATAAAGTCTTCAATTGTTTTTTTATCTTCAGATAGCGATGAAGCAATGGTAGACACACCCACAGGGACAGATTCATACTTTATAGCTAATAGATCAAGATATTTTCTATCTATGTCTGTCAGTCCAATTTCATCTATCTCCAGCAACGTAAAAAGTTGCTTGAGAACATCGATGTTTATCTCATTTACTTTTCGCACCTCTATAATATCTCTAGCTCTTTTAAGTATTCGATTGGCAATTCTTGGAGTATTTCTTGACCGTTTTGCTATTTCTCTTGCTGCACCTAACGTTAAGTTCAGTCCTAATATTTTTGCAGAACGTCTTACTATATCTACCATCTCGTCAAGCTTATACTCATTTAAACGTAGAATTAAACCAAACCTATCTCTTAAAGGAGCAGACAGGAGAGCTAATTTTGTTGTTGCTCCTACAATGGTTATTCTTGGAACAGATAAACGGACAGTTCTAGCGGATGGACCTTTTCCGATGATAATATCTATGGCGTATTCTTCTAAAACTGGATACATCATCTCCTCAACGTGCTTAGGCATTCTGTGAATCTCATCTATAAACAAGACATCGTTATCCTTTAGGTTGGTTAGTATTGCAGCCATATCGCCACTTTTTTCTATAGCTGCACCGGAGGTTATCTTTATGTCACCAGATAATTCTTTAGCAATGATATAGGCTAGAGTAGTTTTTCCCATTCCTGGGGGTCCGTAGAACAGTATGTGTTCTGAGGAGTAACCACGATTTTTGACTGCCTGAAGAAATATTTTTAGTGTGTCTATAACTTTTTTCTGACCGATATACTGCTCTAACGACTGAGGTCTTAGGTTGTTGTCGTTTCCATTTTTCATATGGAGATTATTATAGAACAAATTTGATGAATATTTAATAGGTTTATTTTACCTTCCCGATGTCAAACCTCCCTGGAATGGATGAGTCAATGCTTCTCGTTGAACGGCTTTACCTCGTTTAAGTTGTCTCTCGATTTTTTCTGCTTTATAGCGGATTATACTCTTTGATGCTCTTGTAAAATCCCTACATACAGCGTATACAACCAAAAATCTTGGTCTATATTGGCTAGCCTTGAAAGGTACAGACAGTAGCAAGAGAGCAGAAACAGTCAAAATACCCGCTGTAGTTTTATTTTCAATTAGTGGAGATTCAACCACAAAAGAGTGTTTTTCATCCACCTGTTTCATATGTATAAGTACCTGACCTTGTGTTTTGGCTAAAATAGAGTTTAATTTTTGTAATGTGACTAGTATTTTAGAATTAGGAACTTCCATAGAATATCCTAACGTTTGAGCAAATACTCTTTCTGTAAATTTCAGATTCCTTCTTGTCATCTTTTGTCTATCACCGAGCGATATTGAGCTTATTTGTACTCTATACTCGTCAGGTATAACCGTTCCATTTGGTGTTTTTCTTGGCAAAACATGCAATGTATCTTGTAGTCCATAATCATCTCCAATATAACGAACAAATCCTAGTGCTTCCGCAACATCTCCTTTATCTATTGGATTTTTTGGGCTATTAACAACACCCTTTAATAATGGATATGTATTAATTACGGTCTGTATATCTTCAGATGTAATACCTCTATGACTATTGTCAAAAAGAGGAAAGAGATCTCTTCCTTCTGGCGTTGTAAACAGTTGTTTACCTACGTTATGTATAATTGGAGCAAGTTGTTTTAGAACTGGGTTTGGTAACTGTGGCGCTACTTCTCTAGCTGGTCGCCACAGTGTTAATTTAAGCTGTGTTCTTGCTCTTTTTGCTTCCAAGTCCATATCCTATAGTATATCATAGGTATGTTTCTATGTAAAGATTACTTTTAATTTACCTCTTTTTAATTTATACTTTTATCTTATGATAGGAAAAGTAAAAGGAGTATTAAGTGAAGTAGATGGTAATGTGGCTTTAATAGAGACAAATGGAGGAGTTTTTTATAATATCTTTTTTACGCCTGGCCTTTTAAGTAAATATAAAAAAGGCGATGATGTTTGTGTTTATACATACCTTCACGTAAGGGAAGATAATATGTCGCTTTTTGGATTTGAGACTAAAGTGCAGTTTAAGCTGTTTAAGATGTTACTCTCTGTACAGGGCATAGGTGTTAAGCTTGCGTTTAGCATCATCTCTTTTGCCAAGGTTGAGGAGATAGTAGAGATGATCAACAACAATGATATTCCCTCGTTAACTAGAATACCTGGGCTTGGGAAAAAGACAGCGATGAAGATGATACTTGAGTTATCACAGAAATTAAAGACGGTAAACGATGTCAATAGATTAGTAAACTCATTTTTGTCAAATGATGACAAGATAGTAATTGATGCATTAGTATCTTTAGGCTTTCAGGTGAGAGATATTAAACCAATGTTAGGTAAGGTGGACAAAGAGCTATCTGTAGAAAAAAAGATTCAAAAAATTTTAAGATTGATTAAGGGGAAATAGTTTTAATACGTGTCTTAAAGTGAGGAGTTTTTAATTTTATTAATCTCTCTTTCTATTTGCCATAATCTATTGTATTTAGCTACACGTTCTCCTTGGATTGGAGCCCCAAATTTCACAAATGAGGATTGAACTGCGTAAGCTAAATCAGCAATAAAAGTATCGTTAGTCTCGGCTGGGCACGAGGAGATAAAGTATGATATTGAGTTCTTTCTTGCCATATCGATAGTCTCCAGTGTTTCTAATAACGTTCCATATCTAATAGGTTTGATCACAATAGAGTTTAGCGCTTTGTCTTTAATTGCCTTTTTAAACCTGTCTTTATTGCTTGATATGAACTCGTCGCCTACTATGTAAGAATCTATTGCTTCGGTAGCAGTGAGTTTTTCCCAATTAGACCAGTCTTCAGAACTAAATGCCTCTTCTATAAAGAGTATCTCATATTTCTTCTTTATTTTTTGTATGAAGTTGTAGTATTCTTCTTTGCTAAATGAATGAGCCAGGCTTTTCAAATTATAATGTCCTTCTTTATAGAAAGTAGATGCCATAATATCTAACCCCATAAAAACGTCTATTCCTATCTTTAAATTTTTTTTAGCAACAACCTCTTCTAGTATTTCTAATGCGTCGGTATTGGTAGAAAGATTAGGGGAGAATCCTCCTCCTTCTTCACCAATTAGAGTATTTGCGTGTCTGTATGTTAGAACCTGTTTTGTTGTGTGAAATAATGACCAGCCCATATGTAAGGCATCCGAGTAAACCAATGAAGACGATGGTATTATTTGAAACTCTTTGAAGTCGATATTGCTATTGATGTTCTCTGAACCAGATATGATGTTGAAGATTGGTGTTGGGAATTCTTCAAATTTTATTTTAGCCTTGAAAGTATTCTCGTAGAAATTATTTATGTACTTATATAAAGGTAATCCTTGAGAGATAGCTGCTGCTTTAGTGAACAGTTCGGATAGTAAAAGCGTTGTGTTTGCACCAAGCTTACTTTTATCACTAGTTGGATCAGCGTCTTTTAACCAGCGTTCTAATTTTGAGTGATTAGATATATCGACATTTTTTATTTTTTTAGATATAACATTGTTAATTACATAACTTGCTTTTTGTCTTCCTTCACCATCAAAACGAGCATGATTATCATCTATAAGTTCTTTTGGGGCAAACTTATCATCCTTATTTTTATTAGAGGGGATGGAGGCATTGACCACAATATCATTATCCAATCTTAGTTCTCCCATTAAGGTTGGAGAACCTTGTGAGCTTAATATCTCATAGGAGAAAATATCTTTAATCTTAGCCATAATGTTTTACGGATTTAACTTAATTTTTCTACTTCATAAACTAACTCTCTTGTACGTTGGACAGCGTCTGGATTTACGGATAGACTTGTTATTCCAGCATTAACCAGTGTTTCTACAATTTCTTTATAGTCTGAGGCTGCTTGTCCACAGATAGAACTTGTTATTCCATTTCTAGCACATGTTTTCACAATCTCTTTAAGGGTTTTGATTACCACAGGATTTCTCTCATCGTAAATTGATGAGATATTTTCATTATCTCTATCTACTCCTAACAACATCATCGTCAAATCATTTGTCCCTATTGATACACCATCTATTCCTATGTCTATAAATTGTTGTAGATTAAGAGCACAAGCAGGTACCTCTACCATAATTAAGAACTTAAACTCTGGAAAACTGAACAATCCATGTCGTTTAACTATGTCTTTTATTTTCATCAATTCCCATGGAACACGGACAAACGGAATCATCAAATGTAGATTTTTAAAACCACGTTCCCAGATTTTTTTTATTGCTGAGAGCTCCATCCCGAATACTTTTTCATCTGCTATGTATCTTGACGCTCCTCTAAATCCTAACATTGGATTATCTTCTTGTGGTTCATATTTCTTTCCTCCTTTTAAATGCTTATACTCATTTGTCTTGAAGTCTGTAGCGCGATAAACAATTGGTCTAGGGCTGAAAGCGGAAGCAAATTTATGCAAATCTCTTGTTAATTTATTGATAAATTCCTGCTCTTTGTGTTGTCTGATAAATTCTTTAGGATGTACTCCTATATTTGCGATCATAAACTCTGCTCTGAGTAGACCAACTCCATCAACATTCATCTTCGCTACTTTTTCTGCTTGGTCTGGCTCTGCTAGGTTAACATAAATTTTAGTTTTTAATTTATGCGCGGTGGTTTTTTTAGTCGGAATATTTTTTTCCTTTGCTAGAATACTACCTCTAAAAACCTCTCCTGTTCTTCCATTTACAGTAACAACCATTCCATTTTTGAGTTTCTTTGTGGCATTTTCTGTTCCCACAACAGCAGGAATTCCTAGTTCTCTAGACACAATAGCTGCATGTGAGGTTCTACCTCCATGATCTGTAATGATAGCTGATGCTCTTTTCATTGCTGGAACATAATCTGGGTCTGTTTGTGGAGCAACTAGAACATCTCCTTTTTTAACCTCATCTATGTCCTTTGGAGAAGGTACGATTTTAACTTTACCTATACCTATTCCTGGCGATGCCGGTGATCCTGTAACAACAGGTTTTTCTTTAAGAAGCTTCCTTTTATCTTTATCTCCTTTTTGGTTAAGTGTGGTAATTGGTCGAGCTTGAACTATGAAGACATTATTACCCTCTATAGCCCATTCTGTGTCTTGTGGAAAATAATAATGTTTTTCAATGTCGCGTACAATTAATGCTATATGAGTTATCTCGTTGTCCGTAAGTTTCTGTTTGGCTCCTATTGATTTTGGAATTTTAACCTCTTTGTTATTTACGCCTTTTTTAATTAGTTTTACTTTTTGAATTGATACCTGCTTATTTAGAATGATAAGTGTGTTCTTGTTTACCTCATAATGATCAGGTGTAACTTTTCCTCCCACAATGTACTCTCCCAATCCATAAATTGCCTCGATTATGATTTTAGTTTTGTCATTAGAGACAGGGTCAATAGTGAATGCGATACCAGACTTATCAGACTCAACCATTCTTTGAATAACTGCAGCTAAACCAACTTTAAAGTGGTCAAAGCCTTGGTTATGTCTGTAGAATATAGCCCTTTCTGTAAAAAGAGAGGCCCAACACTCTTTTACTTTTTGTAATAAGCGATTTTCTCCACGTACATTGAGATAAGTTTCTTGTTGGCCGGCAAAGGATGCTGTTGGTAAATCCTCTGCAGTAGCTGATGAGCGTACAGCTACCAAAGGAGGGCGGTATAAGGTTTTAATTCTATGAGTTATTTTTTTAAGAGGATTAACATCTTTATGAAAGTATTCTTCCTCCTTGATTAAAAGATTTTCATAATATGAAACAATTTTATTAATTATTTGTTGTGGCATGGGGGATTCGATGATCATTTTGCGAATTTGCTTGGAGACCTGTTCTAGTTGCTTAGAATTGTTATAATCTAGTGTTCCAAGCAGCTGTTTTATCTTTTTATCAAGTTTGTTTTTTTGGATAAATAAAAAGTAAGCGTTTGCTGTCACTATGAAACCATAGGGAATTGGAAATTTGGCCTGAGTCATCTCTCCTAAGTTTGCACCTTTGCCTCCAACAAGCCCCACATCATGTTTGTCTACCTCATTAAACCATACGATGTATTTTTTTACCATACACTTTCATAATACTTCAAAAAAGAACAAGATGTCAACTCTAAAGATTGAGAGAAAATTTCTAATCCACCTCATCGGTGGATAAATTTCTGGGTCAATCCTAATATTTAAACAAACGGGGGTGTACCCCTTATACTATAATCACTTTACAAATTTTATTAGTTTTTTTACAGAAAGGAGGCTAATATGGTAAGAAAATACAAACGACTACCTATAGAGGTTAAACACAAGATATTAGAAGCAG
>JALWZV010000086.1 GCA_027002315.1 Candidatus Roizmanbacteria bacterium
AAATATAATTGTATCTAGTATTTTGTCACGCGGAGCGTGACCTGGTTTGCCTTAAATTAACCTTCAAGGTTTTCCCGTCTTCCGACAGGTCGGAATCCTCTTTAACCTTGAAGGTTTTGATATTATTTAGCACGTCATCACGAGCCTGCCTGCCGCAGGCAGGGAGCGAACGGAGAGAGCGACGTGGCAATCCCCGACGTTATGATAAATAAAAATTGTAGGGGTCGACCAATGTGTCAACCTGTCAATAAACGAGGTCGATTAATAGATTTTATTTAGCACGTCATCGCGATTCACCTGATTTGTTGATAAATATCGTCATCGCGAGGAGACCAATTTATTGGTCGACGTGGCGATCTCCGTCTTGATGAAGATAAAGCTGGCTATTGTTTAGTTCTTTATGAGTTGTGTTAAGAATCGTAACGACGGAGATCACTTCGTCGCTATGCCACGCTTAACGTGGCTACGTTTCTCGTGATGACGATATTCTAGGGGCGGAGATCGCCACGTTCGCTTATCGCTCGCTCGCGATGACGTGAGAGAGTAGTCATCATTCTTTATTCTTTAACCTTTATAGCTCTCAAGATTAAATAACCTTAGTCCATTTTCTAAGGTTTGTTTTTGAATGTAGCTTAATTTTTCACCCAAAGTTTTTGCTATATATTTAGCCACAATGTTTAAGTTTGCAGGTGTGTTTGGGTATAGTCTCTTACTGCGTAAAGGTTCTGGGAGGAGGTAAGGAGAGTCTGTTTCCAGTACAAGTAAGTTTAGGGGAACGCTTTTAATGAAATCTTGTTTTACTTTATCATAGGTGATGTCTCCGTCCACGCCTATGAAGATACTGTGTTGTTTGGCAAACTCGAGGAGTTTTTTGTCTGGTTCACAACAGTGGAAAACTGTTTTGTTAGAAAGTTGGGAGGTCCAATTATTGTTAAGTACCTCCAATAGCTCATCAACAGCTTCCCTGTTGTGCAGAATAAGACTTTTACTGTGTTCTATGGCTAGCTTTATTTGTTTAATTAGTACTTGTTTTTGTAAACTGATAAATACATTGTCCACACGGTATGTTTTATAGACAGTCTCGACGTAAATATGTTTATCTAATCCAACCTCTCCAACAGCCACAACTTTATCGCTCCTTAACAGTTCGTTAACCTGGTCAATCACAACATCAACCGTTTCCTCTTTGTTTTTAGATTTAAGCTTGTAAACATGATGCGGGTGGACTCCAACCGCAGCATAGATGTTATTACGTTTACTAGCTACTTCAACAGCTTTTTTAGATGTTTTTATGTCTGTCCCAGGAACGACGAAGTACTCAACTCCAGACAGAATGGACTTTTTAATAACCTCGTCTAGATTTTTTTTAAACCTCTTGAAGTTTAGATGGCAGTGTGTGTCAAACATTATTCAACTTGAAAAACTATCATAGAGACATCGTCATGAACAGATCCTTCTCCTGGATTACTACCACCAGTTTTTAATTTTTCTTTAACAGTGTCTCTGATAAATATATCCAACCTTTTATTTTCAGGTTTATCTCTGACTATTTCCGGAAGAACCTCTTCTATTTTAATACCACTGTTTTCTAGTCCATCGCTGGCCACGATGACAACATCTCCAGCTGTAAGCTGCATATCTTGTCGAACAACGCGATACTGTTGCATCTCGGTTTGTGATGCCATTCTATCTGGTTCAAAGGATAACTGTGCTTTTCCTCTTTCTTGTGTGATCTTTTCAACCTTTCCACTGGAACTGTGGTATATAAATACCATAGCGTCGCTGTTTACTGCACACTCAAGTTTTTTTGTTTCTCTGTTGTACCTTGCAAGAGCAAGCGTTGTTGCAGAGATTTTCTCTCGTTGTTGCAAATCGCGTAGTAATTGCTCTTGGTTGCTTAGATTTAAGATCTTGCCTGGTGAGGATTCCTGAGATTTAAGTTTTTTTAAAGCTAAAATCAATCTCCTTCGTTCTTCTGTTATCATAGTGGGAATATCTATACCTTGAAACGATTTATATATGTGATAAACTGCTGTTTGAATGTTAAAACCATCTTCTTTCATAAGTGACAAGGCTGATTTTACGGCCTGTCGTGCGGTTATTTGAGGTAACGCAGTTCCCGACACCCCATCTGCAACAACAGCCGAGATGTATTTGCCATCAATCCTTATTCCTAGAGCGTCCTGGTTTTTATCAAATGCCTCTAACAATGATACTGGTAATTTGTCAAAATGCCTTGTTAGTATTCGAATTCTTTCACCACCTGGTATTAAGATTTCATCGTTTCCGTCGCTTGGGTTCTCAACGGCAACCTCAGTATCTGACATCTCCATCGTGACGACACGATTCTTGTTCATAAACTTCTGATAACTGCTTTGTGCAATAATCTTAATATTGAACTCTGGGTTGATGTAAGCTACGGAGCCATCTGGTTGTTCTTCTGCCTTAAGGTGATATGTTTCATCCTCTATTATTACGGTTACGACGTCTTCGCTGTTTGGGTCAATGCTTATTATTATATCTTCATCATCTTTTGCTTTTTTGAAAAAGGTTTGTCTTGCTTCGTTTGACAAGACCAAAGCGTGAAATATGTAACCTTTATCCCATGTACCTTTAAACATATTTTTGTAAACTTCTGGAGAGTAGATTGATATATAGATTTTTTCCGCACTTGCATTAGGTGAAAAACTTAAGTTTAAGGTGGGAACAATGTTCACGTCTTCCGGCTTGTCTCCTGGCTTGAACTCAGTATTAACACTAACACTCTTCTCAACTCTTAACTGTTCTGGATCTTCTACTAATCTATAACGACCCCTTTCAGTCTCTTGATAAGTAACGTAGTTGAGTTGCGTGCCCTTCTCCAGTCTGTTTTGCATCTCCTGCATCTGGCGAAACTCTTCTGTTGATAGCGGCTCGGTTCTTTCCCTCTTTTTCTTCAGATTCTTTTTAATCTCGTCTAAAGTGGTTCCATTCGATGGGGCTGTAACAGGAGGTGGTGGTACCGTCTCTGTTTTTGTTCGGGGTTCATAGATATACTCAAGTAATTCTGTCTCATGGTTATTAAGGTTATTAACCTTGTTGTTCTGATTTGCTCTTTGTATAAATCCATCTTTATCTTTTCTAACCTCAGCTTCTGCGTACACAGCTTGAGCTATAATTTCGCTCAAAAACAACTTTTTATCTCCGATATCTATTCCAAACATAGTTGATATCCACTGTATCGAGGCGATGTCGTCCTCTAACTTATCAAAATCTCCTTCATATGCATCTAAGATATCTTTTTTGAATTGTGTAAATCCACTAACACCTTCCCGACTATCCTTTTTAAAGTAAATATTGTAAAGGGTCTTCATATTATCGGAAGTTAACTCGTGATCAGAGTAATCTAGATCTGTACCTAAAACATGATTTAACAACAAAGATAAATGTTTTCTGTGTTCGCGGTTGGCCCCATGATTAATTGCACTGCTTGACTCTTGAGCCCATATTACAACCTGTTGATTTGAAGAAAGTCTTTCTCCTTCCGCTTGTCTTTGTTCCCAGTATTTAGTCCTTAAATCTACCGACTTTTTTTCTATAATCTCTTCCACCTCAGGAGGAACTCTGTCTTTAATTTCTATCGCTGGATCCTGAATCGCTTTTTCTGGATTTAATGCCTCGGGAGAGATGAGTATACGGGCTTGTAGTCCTACGGATTCGTGAAAATTTGGTATCTCTGGTGTTATCCTTATTTCAGGAGCTTCTGTCATAGTAATATTATACACGGAAAGCTTAGAATATCAGACTCAGCACAATAGACAAAACAAGACCTGTCTCATAAGATTTCATAACATACCCAACAACTAGTCCTACAACAAACAAGGCAATCATTACGTATAAGTCAAAGTACTTTCTTATCCCAAAGGCAAAATGCATAGTCATAATGTAAACGAAGGAAATTATTAGATATATAAACAAGTCCATCTTTAATTTTGAAACTTATCTTCTCGGGCTCTTACAACACTGATAAACGTTGCAACTGCTGTATAAATTAGAACTGTTTCTTTAAACAAACTTGTGTATGCGGCTACTATCAAAATGGATAAAAATATAATTATGGAAATAGAGTATACAAGTTCGTGATATGTAAAATAGGCAATAGCAGACATTCTTTTTGATGCAAGAAGACTGTAGCTGTCATGAATGTTGCGATAAACGCTTTTGATTGGAGTAGCAAAACTTTCGTAAGCACCAATAGTTATTGGATCTATAAGAAATAATCGCCCCAAAAATGCAAATGAGTGAGCAATGGTGGCGACATGTAAAAAGGTAGAGTGATGTTTGTGTTTGTCAAAGTACATACCTGTTAGATAACGCGCTATTATGGAAAACAATGCGGCCAGTGAGAAGATGAGTCCAGTTGTTTCCAATTTAATGCCCATTAGTATGATGATGAAGGGCCAGAGGAGATCATATGTGTAATTTTCTGTGGCCTCGGAGATAAATGAAAGAGCTTGATGTCTATATGATTTATCTTCTAACCAGACTAGAAAGTGTTTAAGTGAGACGCCGTTTTTATGTTTATGATGTGGTAAGAAAAATATTGGTATAACAGAGAAAAGCAATATAACAAAGGAAAACAAGTAAATGGCCCCAAATCCAAAGAATGTGATAATTAATCCTCCTGTGATAGGACCGCCAATAGCACCAATTCTTTGTAGAATAGCAAGTTTACCAATATCTTCACCAATACGTCCAGTTTTATCATCTTCGCTGATTGTGCTATAACGTGCTATCCAGTAAAAAGGGATACTTAGACCGAGAGAGATGCTTGAGATTATAAGCATACTTGGGTTTTTGTAGGCGACAGATAGAGCAAGAATAAAGATAAGTAAGAAAAGTGTCCCAACTGTGACACTTCTCCTAAAACCTATAGACTCAATGATGTGGGCGATGGGAAGGGAAAATAACAGAGTTGTGCTTCTAGCAATCACATAATACAACAATGCGAGTGCAATGGCCTGAGGTTTCCCCAGTGAAAGCTGAAGCCCTATTTTATAGACATAAAAAGGTATAAATATTGTTATGAGTGATAGTGATAAAGAGCGTAGGAATGCGTTTACGAAAAAACTGTAAACTCCGTTTTCAAAGTGAGGAATTATCAACTCATTGTGTCTGTGAGCAACCATATATTTAATATTAGATTATTAAAGGTAAAAATCAAGACAACCTATTGAATTAAGAGTAAAGCATCCTGAAAATCTTTTTTGAATTTCTTTGATGTGAAGTTTTTAGATCTTTGATAAGATTTTTTGCCAAGTTCTTGAGTTAGTTGAGGATGAAAATAAAGCTCTCCTATTTGGTTAGCAATGTCGTTTGGATCGTTTGGATTGGCAAATAATGCTGTGTTTTGGGCTGTTTCGTGGAACACTGGTATATCTGCGAGCACCGATGGTGTTTTTTGTGAGGCCGCTTCTAGATAAGAAAAACCAAAACCTTCATCTCGTGAGACGAGCACATTTAGAGCAGCTTTTTGATAGAGTATTTTTAACTCGTGATTACTGATAAATCCTGTAAAAATAAATCTCTTATCGCCTTTTGTGATTTTTAGGAACTCTTTAAGTTCTTGTTGCCAAGGATGATTCAGGTTGTTAGTTGTTTTAAACACTTTTCCAACAACAACACAGGATATGTTAATTATCTGTACAGCTTTTGCTAAGTTGATTAGGTTTTTGTTCCAGGTAGCATCTCCTACATATAGACAGAACTTAGACGGGAGGTTATTCAGGACTTCCTTGTTTTTTTCGAGTTGAGAAAAGGACTCACTTAATGGCGGGTAAACCACACTTATGTTTTGTGTGTGAAGATTTAATATTTTAGACAAGGATTCTTTACTCGCATGTGAGTCCGTAATAATTAAATCATATTGCTTTAAAGCGATTTTATTAAGCAATTTGTATACTTTTCCGCGCATACCAATAGGGAAGTGTTTTGGATATTTTAGTGGTATTATATCGTGAATCACAGCTACCTGTTTTTTTGCGATACGCTGTAGTGTTAATGGTTGTTGCAGTGGATCAAAGAATGGGTTAATAAACACAGAGTTATATGGAATTTTTCTTAGATTAGTGACAAAATGGAATTTGTTGGAGAATGCTGACCTCATTATCTCCAGATACCTTCCTAGACCTCTAAATCTACTCAACGCATCTTTTTCAATAGGGTTATATACATATATTGGAGACATAGAAACATTATATATTAAAATCCTGATTTCTAATTTCTAATTTTTAAACAAATATAATTGTATTTAGTATTTAGTATTTTGTATTTTATTTTTTTCTTCTCTTGAAATTGATTTTTGTTTTTGTTAATCTAATTTCCGATATGATAGTTGCTCCTAAAATACTTTTAAACTTAGTTAAAGAAAAAGGTCTAGTTAAAGGCCTATCTGATAGAGAGTTAAACAATCCAGAAGGAGCAGGTTTTGATCTTCGTTTGGGTGAGGTGCATAAAATTGTAGGAGGAGCAGCCTTTATTGGAGTGGTGGAAAGAGAAACTCCTACGATAGAAACAGTTTTTAAATACGATAAAGGTAAGAAACAGGAGATTAAGGTAATGCCAGGAGAGTATTATCTTTTTACTACAGTGGAGACGGTTAATCTACCCCTTGACTTAGTAGGAAATCTAAAACCAAGAACAACAACGTTTAGAAGCGGTTTAATTATTAGGACTGGAACGGTTCAACCAGGATATAAAGGGAAACTTACGTTTGGAGCTTATAATGCTGGTCCGCTTCCGGTAGTTTTGGAGTTGGGAGCAAGATTTGTACACATTCAATTTTATGAGGTAAAAGGCTCAGGAGAGCAATATAGAGGACAGTGGCAAGGAGGTAGAGTTACAACAGATAAACGAGAAAAACAAGTTTAAATAATTTGTAGGGACGGATCTATGTGTCCGTCCGATTTAGAGTCATTAGTAATTAATTTTTTATGATTCACCCAGAATATCAATACCTAAATCTTTTAAAGGACATTCTTAAAAATGGTTATCGTAAGGTGGATAGAGGAACAGGCGATGCATCGTACTCTGTCTTTGGCAGACAACTACATTTTGATTTAGCTGAAGGGTTTCCACTCCTTACAACCAAAAAGGTATTTTGGCGAGGTGTGTTGTACGAGCTTTTCTGGTTTCTGAAAGGAATGAATAATGTTAAGTACTTAATTGATCACAAGGTTCACATCTGGGACGACTATCCATACAAGATATACAAAGCTAAGTGCAAGAACCCAACATTATCAAAAGAGGAGTTTGTCGAGAAAATTAAGGTAGATAATAAGTTTGCGGCAAAATGGGGAGTGTTACCTAAGATTTACGGTGAGTTATGGAGGTCATGGCCAACGAGAACAGGACGAACAATAGATCAGCTTAAATGGGCAATTAATGAGATAACAGAGGATCCAAATGCTCACAATGCTATAGTTACATCATGGAATCCTGAGTATCTATACACAATGGCAACAAAAGATGACACCTCTTACTTTCCAATCTGCCACAATATGTATCAACTGAATGTTATTGATGGTAGAGTACATTTACAGCTTTATCAACGTAGCGCAGATGTGTTTTTAGGGGTGCCTTTTAACATTGCGAGTTATGCGCTTTTGACTCATGTAATAGCTCATATAACAGGTTATAAACCAGGTGTGTTTGTTCACACATTTGGCGATGTGCATATATATGAAAACCATATTAATGCTGTGAAAGAGCAACTGAAACGTCGTCCAAATAAGTTACCACGAATTAAAATAAACACAAAAGTGCGTGATATTGACAAGATTGAACCCACAGATATAGAATTAGTTGATTATAATCCACATCCGCCGATAAGGGCTAAACTCTCAGTTTCGGGCGGGTATTTTGAGAAGAAAAGGAAAAAATAAGTATGAGAATAGGCAAGCATCAAAGTTTTAAACCAGAATCAAGGAAAGGAAAATTTATAGTAATTTATGGGGCTAACAATATTGGTAAATCTACTCAGGTACAGTTACTAGCATCTAGATTATTAGATGAAGGAAATCAGGTTTTAGTTCTTAAGTATCCTATTTATAACTTAAAGCCCACAGGTCCAAAGATTAATGCTGTTCTTCGTCATGGTGTAAAGATGGACGAGGAAGAGTTTCAGACATTATGTGCTCAAAATAGGCGAGATTTTCAGCCAGTATTACGTTCTATACTTAATGCAGGGATCTATGTTTTGGCAGAAGATTATACTGGAACGGGTATAGTATGGGGAATGATGAGAGGATTGTCGCGTGCCAAGATGATAAGTATAAATAAAGGATTGTTAAAACCAGACCTTTGTATCTTAATGGACGGAAAACGTTTTAAAACCCATATAGAAAAAGGCCACATTAATGAGGACGTCTCGGATACATTTTGGGAAAAGAGTAGAAAGATACATCTTCAGTTGGGAGAGTATTTTAAATGGATTAAGATTGAGGCAAATCACTCTAAAGTTGATTTACATCAGAAGATATGGTTGCTTGTAAAAAATCTAGTAGAAAAATAAGTGCTTATTTGGTTTAAAAATTAATATAAGTTGAGCTATAATCAGAACATATGGAAAAAACATTGGTCATACTCAAACCAGATGCAGTGAAGCGGGCTATGGTTGGTGAGATTATTAAACGCTTTGAGAGTGTAGGTCTTAAGATTGTTGCATCTAAGATGCTTGTTGTTAATGATGATTTGGCAACGAAACACTATCCTAAAGATAGAAAGGAGTTTATAACAGGAATGGGTAAAAAAACTCTTGAAAACTATAAAGAGATGGGTGTTAATCCGCATGATGAGATGGGAACAGACGATCCTCACAAGATTGGTCTTGCCATTAGGGAATGGTTAGTTAAGTATATTACCTCAGGACCTGTATTAGCCATAGTTTTAGAAGGTCCTCATGCTGTAGAGTTGGTAAGAAAGATTGTAGGACACACCTTACCTTTAAAGGCAGCTCCTGGAACAATAAGAGGGGATTTGGCATTTGACTCATCTTATTTAGCTAACACGGTTAAAAGAGCTATCAAAAATCTGGTTCATGCTTCTGGTAGCGTAGAAGAGGCTAAGTTTGAGATAGCACTTTGGTTTAAACCAGAAGACATATGCTCTTATAAAAGGGTCGATGAGGACGAGATGATAAAGTAAATCCTTCTAGAGTATAATATTGCACATGAAGACACCTGTAAACATAATTGCTGCCATTGGCAAAAATAGAGAGTTGGGCAAGAACAATAAGCTTTTATGGCATATACCCGAGGATATGAAATACTTCAGACGTCTGACGTTGGGCAATATTGTGATTATGGGTAGGAAAACGTTTGAGTCACTTAAGAACCCTTTAGTTAAAAGAATCAATATCGTTGTAACAAGAAAAAAGAATTACAAAGTTCCTAAGGAACATAGTCATTATGTATTGGTGGCGCATTCGTTGAAGGAAGCGTTAAGTAAAGCAAGGAAATATAAGAAAGAGGTCTTTGTAATTGGAGGAGGAGAGATATATAAACAGGCTCTTAAGTATGCTGATAGATTATACTTAACACTTATTGATAAAACTTCTTCTGCAGACACTTATTTCCCTAAATTTTCACAAGACTTTACAATTATTTCTAAGAACAAGTCTTCTTATCAAAGTATTAAGTTTACTTTTGTTGTGTTGGAGAGAAAAAACAAAAAACAATGAATACAATTGTATCTAGTATTTTGTATCTAGGTGTCTAATGCGTCATTGCGAGCCTGCCTGCCGCAGGCAGGGAGCGAACGGAGAGAGCGTGGTCATGGCCAAGCCAGATCACGCTCCGCGTGACAATCTTCGACTACGTGAGAGTAAAACTGATTACTGATATAAATTTTAAGCGCTGATGTTAAATACCATAACGGCGGGGATCGCTTCGTCAGTCGCTAACACTCCTTTCTCGCGATGACATAATAGATACTAGTCCGCTAGTTGGC
>JALWZV010000087.1 GCA_027002315.1 Candidatus Roizmanbacteria bacterium
GGAAGGTTGACTTGACCAATCCCACCCTTTTCCCTTAATTCTAACCTATTGCTTGCTTATACTAAACATATTGAAGATAAAGATAACACATCAGGTTGAGTTTTATTTAAACTCTTCAAGTCTTATTTTTTTATGCAGTATCTTTTTATTTCTCCAAATAGTAAGGTTTATTGTTTGTCCAACCTTTTTGTTTAAAATTATCTTTGCAAACTGTTGCTCGTCTTCACCGCTAATTCTTTTACCATCAACCTTGATAATGATATCCCCCTCCTCTATTCCGGCTTTTGAGGCAGGAGATTCTTCTACAACCTCTATTACATAAGCTCCTTCTACAACATCGTTTAGAATAGCATTTTGCTTATCAATCATCTTGTATCTTATACCTATATATGGCCTTTGAAATGAGCCCCCTCTTTTCTTAAATCCTGTTATTAAGTCCTTAATTGTGTTTACTGGTATAGCGAATCCAATGTTTTGACTGTTTGAAGCTATGGCTGTGTTTATACCAATAACCTCTCCCTTAGAGTTTAAAAGAGGTCCTCCAGAGTTTCCAGGATTAATAGCTGCATCTGTTTGAATGACATTATCTAACTTTTCAACATACCCTTCAAACGGAGATCCGGCTGTGATTCCACGTCCTAACCCTGAGATAATTCCGGATGTTACTGTGTTCTCAAACTCGCCAAGAGGTGTTCCTATAGCTATTGCAAGCTGTCCTAGTTGAAGTTTTGAGGAATCTCCTAAAGGAAGAGGTTTAAGTCCTTTGGCTGATATTTTTAAGATAGCTAAATCGTTTAATGGGTCGCGGTAAATTTTTTCCACATCATACCTTTTTTTATTATCAGTTAAAACTTGATATTTAGCGTCAGTGTCTGAGACAACGTGTTTGTTTGTAATAATCAGACCATCTGAGGACACAATAAAACCGCTGCCGATGTTTCTTTCGATTTTTTGTCTTTTACCCGGCACCCTTCTGAATGGAGAGAAAGGGTCAAATGGGTCTATCTCTATCTGATCTTGTGTTTGATAGATTTTTTTAATACCTATGGTCACAACAGACGGTAGTGATTCTTTAACAACATCTATTATTACGGACTCCTCACTCTTTACTATAACCTTACCGTTTGATGTTTTGTTCGTAATATTAGACTCACTTTGTTTTGCAATGTTTAGCTGTGGCAGGTATTGATATAAATCTAGGGGTGTATATTTTTGAGCTAATCCAATTAAGATTATTATAAGAGCTAAACCTAAAAGGTATTTTTTCATAGTAAACTTATTTTATCAGCACTGAAATTGCTTTTTCAAGTTGTAAATCTTCTTTTCTAGTTAAGGTTGAGTTTTCAGAAACTTTGTTCTCAATCTTAATTTGTGGTTGTAGCCCCTTTCCATTTATCCAATCTCCATCCGGAAGTATCCACTTTGCAATAGTAACATGCAACCCAGATCCATCGTTGAAATCTAATGCTTGTTGTACTGACCCTTTTCCGAATGACTTTTCTCCTACAATAGTAGCTCTTTTATAATCTCTGAGTGCTCCTGCCAAAATTTCTGAGGCTGATGCGGATCCTCTGTCTATTAGCACAACAACAGGAATATCTAAAAGTTTTCCATTTCTGTTTGCGTAGTATTTCTTTTCCTTTTCGATGGTTGATTTTTGAGTAACCACAACCTTTCCTTTCGGTATAAACTCGGATGCAATGTAAACTGCATCATTTAAGTATCCTCCTGGGTTTCCTCGCAGATCTAGCACAAGTCCAACAATTTGTTTTCTGTTCCATTTTTGATACACTTCCTTCACGGCTCTATCCCACTCCTTAATCGTTTTATCTCCAAACTGGTTTATCTTAATATACCCAACCTTTTTACAATCTTTCGAACAGGATACACTTTTTTCTGTTTTAGTTTCAACAGATGGGACATTGATCACATCTCTAGTTATCTTGATGTCTAATTTTTTTGTATCTCTGAGGACAGTTAAAACCACCTGAGTACCATGTTTTCCTCTTATTTTCTTCACTGCATCTAACAATGTCCAGTTTTTAGTTGATTTTCCATCAACCTTGATAATCATATCTCCTGGTTTTAGACCTGCTTTTTCGGCTGGAGAATCTTTTAAAGGAGATATAACAACAATGCTGCCATTTTTAAGACCAAGTTGAGCACCTATACCCTCAAAGATACCCTGAAGATCATCTTTTGATTTTTGGTTTTCCTTTGGTGTCATAAAAAATGTGTAAGGATCATCTAACGATTGAACCATTCCTTTTATGGCGCCGTAGTACATCTTTTGTGGATCAAGTTTGTCCTTATTTACAAATCTTTCGTTAAGTTTATCCCACACTTCCCAAAATAGGTTGAAGTTTTTAACTTCCTGCTCAATGTTCTTTCGGTTTGATTGGATGTTTTTATAAATAGTGGTTTTTGAGTGAAGAAACTTTTCATTTGTAATTTTTTCACCTATTTTATAACCAGAACCAAAGATAAAAATGGTTAGAGATAAAACAAGCAAAAAATTAGTAAAGTTTTTTCTTATTTGTATCATTTATATTCTTGTGTTAGATAGATAATCTTTAATCTTAGTAAAGATAGATTTTATTATCATCCTTACTCACATAGCAATGCTTATGATTATACTTGAAAATTTTTTCAAATTCACTCTTTGTTTTAACTTGAGCATATGGTGTTTTTTGATTATCTACATTATGTAAAGTAATTAGACCAGATATCCCTACCACTGTAAGTTTTTCTAGAATGTAAGGATTAATTTGTTCTATAACCACAACTTTATTATTTAATAATGAATAATCTTGACCGTACTCTGTGTCTTTAAGTATCTCAATTTCTCCTCCAAAATTATTAGATATCACTGTTGTCAAAACAGTTTCTTGAGAAGTAATAGAGATGATTATGTTTTTGTCGTCCGCTTTTTCCACAACACCAGAGACTTGAGATACTATCTCGGTTGATAGATTTAGGTCGTTTATACTTAGAGTTATAG
>JALWZV010000088.1 GCA_027002315.1 Candidatus Roizmanbacteria bacterium
AAGGGTTTGGTTGATGTAGGATATAATAAGCATCACAGGATTGCTCATAAGAGAGATGAGTTTTCTAATAAAAGAGGGGTTCATATTAACGGAATAGAAGCTTTTTGGTCATTCACTAAAAGGCGTTTAATAAAATTCAATGGAGTTAAGAAGAATTTCTATCTTCATATTAAAGAATGTGAGTGGAGATGGAATAAAACTAAAACCCAAATGGAACAAGAATTAGTTAAAATTTTAAAGAAATACAATAAAAATTAATAATTTGCTAGTCAAGAGCCTTTTTAATTAAGGTTTTTTACTCTTTATTCTTTATTCGTTATTCATTACTTAGAAATTAGTAATATTATTAATTAATATACCCTAGGGGAGTATAGTATTTATACTAAAATATAGAGTTAAACAACTTCTCTACTACCCTATTGTTTATCCTATGGTAACGCCCCTTATGAGACAATAATGCGCCTGAAAAAGTTTTAGGAATATGAAGCAGTTCATGAATTAAGGTCTTAAGTTTTTCTTTTTCACTAAGTTTGTCAAATCGTTTGGCATTCACCTCTATTATGTAATGAGGTTCCATTCCCAGCACATCTTTAAATAACTTTGGTATTCCCCAAATACGAGCTATTGCTCGGGTTTTAGCGTCATACGAGCGAATACAGTGAATATTTTCTTTATTTATATAAGAAAATTTTAGTTTATCAATCAAGTCATCTATTATCAATTTGATTTCTGGAGCTTTAGAATATTTCATCAAATCTCTTAAACTCTATTTGTATAAATGTGAAAATAGTTGCCAAATCCTGTCGCCAAAGAACATCATCGAGATTACGCCCATTACTAAGAAAGGTCCAAAAGCTATCTGACTTTTTAATCTCTTCTTTTGTAAAATTAACAAAATTATTCCTACACTTGCACCCAAAACAAAAGCTATATAAATAGCTAATAGTCCACCCTTCAAACCTAACAAAAATCCCATATTTAAGGCTAACTTAACATCTCCAAAACCCATACCTTTTCCTTTTGTAACCACAAACAAACCCAATATCGGCAAAGTTACAGCTATTGATGCCAATATCAAGGCTCCTATCTCTCTCCATGTTAGAGGAAGTAATAAATAAATTAACAATGTCACTATAAAAAGCAGTATCTGAGATTCATCGGTTATAATTTGATACTTTAAATCCGAAAAGAATATAATTATCAACAAAGAGATTACCACAAGATATAGTGATCTAACAAGCATCGTCGTGTGTATCGGTAAGTACATCCACGTCAAAACAAAAGCTAAACCGGTAATAAACTCTACTAGCGGATAATAAAAAGATATTCTTTTGTGACAACAGCGAGTTTTGCCTCTAAGTAAGAAAAAGGATAGTATGGGAATTAAGTCGTACCAGGCTATCTTTTTTTTACAATAATCACAGTATGATCTTCCGAGAATAGACTCTCCTGATACCCATCTGTCAATTAACACATTTAAAAATGAACCTATGGCTAATCCTAGTATAAAGATAAAAGTTAATGTAAACACCTCAAAATCTATCATAGATAAGATTATAAATTATAGAACATTTTCCGTAATAAGTATGAAGTATAATTTAGACGATGAAACAAGAAAGTGCCATATTGTCGGTATTGAAGTATTTTGACAACTTCCAGTATCCTCCTACATTAAGAGAGATTTGGTTATTCTCTCCAACTTTATGTAATAAAAAAAGGTGTCAGTTAATCTTAAATAAGCTAATAAAGGAAAAAAGAGTTAAACGTATTATGATAAATAAGGAGTCTCGATACTCCTTGAGAGACATCTCTAAACGCAACCTTACGTTAAGATTTAAACTAACCAAAAAAAAGTTAAAAAAGATCGAAAAATACTCATCAATATTAAAATTGTTTCCTCAAATTAAATTTTTAGGAATCTCTGGAAGTTTATCTGTTTTAGCAAGAAATAAAGATGATGATATAGATGTTTTTATAATCACAAGCAGAAACAGATTGTGGTTTGGAAGATTTATAGCCACCATTCTTGCTATTACTATAGGATTAAAAAGGGAAAGAGGGCTACAAAAAGCCCCTGATAAACTGTGTTTAAACCTTTTTTTTGACTCTAAAGATCTAACTATTCCTGAATCTAAACGTAATATTTACATTGCTCACGAACTCCTACAACTTAAACCAATCATTACTAAAAGCAACGCATACTCTCAATTATTAGAAGCGAATGCATGGGTTAGTAAATTATTGCCAAACACAAAAGGTATCTTCCAGAAAAACCTTATTAATACAAACATTGATATAACAACGCATACTAACTTTATCGGAGACATCATAGAAAAAATTTTAAAGAAAATACAGTTGTTTATAATCAATCGTCACAAAACTACTGAGTTAATAACAAACACTCAACTATGGTTTTTTCCTCAGGATTTTGAAAAAATCATAATGAAGAAGCTAAAAAAAGGTCGTGTTTGATATAATTAGAAACACTTAAATTTAGCCGATATAGTTCAATGGACAGAACAGACCCCTCCTAAGGGTCAGATGGAGGTTCGATTCCCCCTATCGGCACAAATATTCTTGTATAACCAGATAGATAAACTTTGCTAATCTTAACTGTCTCTTAATCCTCCAAGGTTGTACTAACAACCTAAAAAACCATTCTAATCCCATTTTTCTTAAAAAGTAAGGAGCCCGTGGTACTTTTTTCCCCAAAAAATCAAAACCTCCTCCTACTCCCATACAAAAAATTCCATTTAGTTTTTCTCTATTGTTCCATATCCAACGCTCTTGATAGGGCGATCCAAAAGCAACAAATATTAAATGAGGCTTGAACTCGGACACTATAGAAATTAGTTTCTCATTTTCCTTCTCAGAATATTTACGAGCATTTTTCAACCCCTCAACTCCCATAAAGCTATTTGTCTTAAACTCTTCATTATAGCAATTAGATAGCTTGTCTGCTAAATTATCCCTACCCCCAATGAACATTATTCGTATGCGCATCTTTGTTGATATTTTTATCAACTCACTCATCAAATCTACTCCTGTTATTCTCTCTGCTTTCTTTCCTTTTAGTATTCTGCCTGCTACAACAGTCCCAACCCCATCACAAATTTTAAGCTGGGCTCTTCTTAATATCTCATAAAAACCATCATCTTCTTGGGCAAGGACTAAATTTTCTGGATTCAGAGACACAATATGATAAAACTTCTCTTTGTTTTTGACGTATTTTTCAAATTCATATAGGATATCCTTTTTTGTAGAGACGTCATCTAATAATTTACTTATGCTCTTGTCAGTTTTTATCATTGTATGAATATAGGATTACTTATTTTGAATAAAAATACTAAGATTTTTAGAGAATGTACAAAATTTATGAACAAGGTGTATATTGTTTATAAGGTTCATATTGAAAATATTACTCAATTATTAATTTTTTATATAATAAATACTATGTCTGCATCATTCTTCAATTGTCTTAATTGTTTATAAATTATTCTTTATATAGATGAAAAACTATTCGGCTACTTTATAGCATCTTTGTAACTATCCAAATTCTCTATCGCCATGCCCACTCCTCGAATTACACAAAACAATGGTTCCTCAACAACAAACGTGGGAACACCTGTGTAATATGAAAAATATCTATCTATATTTTTCAATAATGCCGTTCCCCCAGATAAAACAATTCCTTTATCTACAATATCAGATGCCAACTCGGGTGGAGCTTGTGCTAGAACGTCTTTTACTCCTGAAAGAATCTCTTTTAGTGGTTTTTGTATCGCTTTATTTATGCTTTTTTCTCCGATCTTCAAAATCGTCGGTAGACCCGTTTGAAAGTCCCTACCCTTAACCTCTGTCATCCTCTCTTTATAATCAGAAGACTCCTCTATCAAAGCATTCCCTATCTTAATCTTTATCTCTTCTGCTGTTCTCTCACCTATTAAAAGGTTGTGATGCTTTCTCATATGAGTAATTATTACCTCATCTAGTTTAGTTCCAGCTGTTCTCACAGTTTTGTACACAACCAATTGTCCCAGCGAAATAATTGCAATCTCAGCAGTACCTCCGCCCATATTCACTATCATATGACCAGATGGATGAGAAATAGGAAGTTTTGCACCAATTGCAGCGGCTAAAGGCTCTTCTATCAAGTAGACATTAGAAACACCGGCCTGCTTACAAGCAGATACCACCGCCCTTTTTTCTACTTGACTAGCTCCACCAGGAATGGATATCATAACCTCAGGCCATAATACTCTTCCCTTCAAGGATTTTTTAAGAAAATAAGTAATCATAGCAGAAGTTGTTGTGTAGTTGGCTATAACGCCTTCTTTCATTGGCCTAGAAGCTACTATGCTTCCAGGCGTTCTTCCTAACATCTCACGCGCATCGTCTCCTACAGCCAATATCCGATTATTCTCTAATGAATAAGCAACAACTGTTGGTTCATTTAACACTATTCCCTTTCCAGCAATATACACTAAAGTGTTAGCGGTACCAAGATCGATTCCTACTTTCTGACGAAAAAACATAAAACAACAGGTTGATAAAATAATAAAAAAGTACCCCCGAGTAACAAATAATATTATACAATATAAACTATTATGAGGGGTTTAGTTATACGTATTTTAGGGATAGCTGTTTTCTTGTTGGTTTTATCTGTACTAATATTATATGCCAAAGGCTATAGACTTAATAAAAAAAACGGGCAATTCAACGCTAATGGCATTATAGCGATACATTCACAACCAAAAGCAGCTAAAGTATACATTAATGATAAACTAAAAGGTGTCTCTGATCTTAACTTAACTTTACTACCCGATAAATACACAATTAAGGTCTCAAAGGCTGGTTATACTGACTGGACCAAGACAGTTAAATTAGAACCAGAGGTTGTGCTAAGTTTTAATGCCTTACTTTTCCCAAAGAACCCATCACTCTCTCCTTTAACAAACATAGGTGTGGTTAAAGCTATTCCTATAGACCAAACAGATAAGATTCTTGTTTTCTCTCAAAAAAATAAACCTAAGACAGATGGTATATATATCTTCGAGACAAATAAAACACCTATCAGCTTTAACAACCCGTTAAAACAAATCCTTTTATTAAAAAATTTGCCTCTTGAACAGCAAAAAATTGACCTTAAAGAAACTAGTGTTATGTTTTCGCCGAATTATGACCAATTTATCCTTACCACAGGAGATGATCATAAATTTCTACTCTCGGTTGACCAAAAAAACACAGAGCTCTCAGATATAACATCATCTGCTGAATCATTAATTTCAGCTTGGCAGGAGAAAGAAAATACCAAAAATCAAAAAATTATAGAAACTTTTCCTAAAGAGATTCAAAAAATTGCTTCAGACTCATTTCATATTATTTCCTTATCCCCTAATAAGTTGAAAGTCCTTTATCAAGCAAAAGAGTCTATCACGATTCCAAAAATCATTAAAAAAACAATTCCGGGAATTAACCAAGAACCACAACAAAGGACAATAGTAAAAGGAGCTATATATGTTTATGATGAAAAAGAAGACTTAAATTTCTTGATTAAGCCTGTATCTTGGTCAAAGTCATTAAAGAGTAATATTACAGATATCTTACGATGGCACCCTGACTCAACACATTTATTTGAGATAACACAAAAAAGTATATTAGCGTTTGAGTATGACGGAACCAACAAAACAACAGTTTACTCAGGACCTTTTGAGAACAACTTCTTTAATCTGACTAGTGATGGAGAGCTTATAATCACAGCCAATCTCAATCCTAAAAATAATCTTTTGCCAGATCTGTACCTAGTTGGTATTAAGTAATTCCATGAAGCATAAAGACAAACATTATAATGCTACAAATATTTCGCATCGTCTTAATGAGTTATATAATAAATCTGATACCGAAAAGAAAAACAATGCTCAAACATTTGAATATTTTAAAACACTAACTCTACGTACCTTAGGCAACTTCTTAATATTAACCTCCTTGTTCTTTCTCATAAAAACATTTTATATGCCAGTTGCAGAAGAAGTACGTTATTACGCTGATAAAAAAAGAGGAATTACATACGAAGTTGCGGACACATCAAAATTTTCTTACGAACAATTACAGGAAGTCAGACAAAAAGGGGCTTTATCTAAACTCCTCAAAAACAAGAAAATAAAACTACTTATACCACCTGACCCTAAATTTAGTATCGTTATTCCTAAGATAGCAGCCAATTCTATTATAATTCCAAATGTTGACCCTTCTAACGAAAAAGAGTACTTGGCCGCACTTAAGAAGGGTGTTGCTCACACAAAAGGAACAGCCTTTCCAGGTCAGCCAGGACACATCTTTCTCTTCGCTCACTCAACAGATTACTTTTGGAATGTAGGACGATACAATGCTGTTTTTTATCTGTTATATAAACTAGAGAAGGGCGATGAGATTGATATTTTCTATAATAATCAGCGCTTTGTTTATAAAGTGATTGATAAAACCATAATCACACCAGATCAAGTAGAGTACTTAACTAGAAAAACCAATAAAGAGTTTCTAACGTTGCAAACTTGCTGGCCACCAGGAACAACTTTAAAAAGGATACTTGTATTTGCTGTAAGAGTTAGTGACCTAAATAAATAATAAAAGTTACCAACTACCTCCTCCTCCTCCTCCAAAACCTCCTCCAGAAAATCCGCCACTACTAAAACCAGAGGAAAATCCACTACTGGAGGTTGTGGGAGTTGCAGAGGACCTAAAACTAGATAAAGAATTACCTAGACTGCTGGCAAGTAGCACCGTGTTAAAGTTTGAATCGTACGTAGAGTACCAATCAGGTTGCTTAAGATTTAAGTTCTTCAATCTCTTTAGCCATATCTTCTCTACTCCAAACACTATGGCATAAGGCAACAACTTCTCAAACATCATTTGTTTGTTCGCCTGAAACTCCAACTGGCGCTCCTGACTAACCAAAAAATTCTTTAATGAAATTGCTTCATTTTGAGCATTAACACCAGATAAAGTCTTCCTTGGCATGTTTAAACCAAAAAACAAGGAAGAAATCAACATAAGGGGATTAAATGTAAAAATAGAGGCTGAGAGCAAAGCATAATACTTTTTCCTTATCTTATCGGGATTTTTATCGAACAACCTTGATTTTACTACTTGAGCATAGATTAACTCTGTGACTTTTTGTATAGCAGTATATAGTTTCTTATCTTTAACTCTGATCTCCTTTTTCTCTCCAAAAAATTTACTGATTAACATTGACTCAAAAGGTAATAGCTTATCATCAGCTCCTTTTAATTTAATAAGGTAGAAGTCCTTTTTCTTTCTCTCATCTATTTTGATATATCCTCGTCTTGCTAAATCTATAACCGTTGCTAAAACATCTCTTAAATCAGCTTTTTCATCTATAACCACTCCTACCTCTGCAGGAGTAAGAAAACGTTTGGGATTATTTGGGTCCTTTGGGGGATCAAACCATGCTCTAACTTGTCCAGTTATCGCTTTAGGATCGCGCCCCCGTTTAAACCAATCATAGGCAATCTTAACAGGATAAATTAAGTACCAGATTAATATCGCAAGAACTATGCTGATAAAAACTAACAATAACACTATCTTCCCTATGAAAGTATCACCAAAATCAACTACTTCTTTAGCCTCAACATGAGCTATCCTATCAATTGGAAAGCCTATAACGACACTTAAGTTCTCACCCCGTGACAGATAACGTTTTGTCGAGATGCTCACATAGTTAGCGTCTTTGTTAATCACACAGTTAGAAACTTTGCTTCCATACGCTCCAGTATAACAAGCCGATTTAACCTCGTAGGTTGAAATGTTTGTTGGAAATTTTATTATTGCCTGTGCACGAGTTATGGGCACCTTCCATTTATTTCCAACTACGTTCCAAAAAAGCTCATCGTGATCCGAGAAATAAGTTATAGCTCCCAAAACCTTGTACCTGATAACATAGCTGTGAAGACCTGCTATTGTTTTGTGCTTATCCCCTATTTTAAGGCGAACATTTTCGCCCTCACGCATCTTTGAAAAGGGATGAGGATTTCCTTTACTATCTGTTACAGAGATGTTGCTAAGTGTAATCTCATACTTCTTGCCGTTCTTGTTCTTTTTTCTCACAGGGATATCTCTGTAAATACCGTGTCTGTAATGAGCCCCGAAATCATAATCTATCTTCTCAATAATGTCCACTGTTGCATCTCTGTTGATTTTTATATTTGCATCAAAGCTGCGAATGTATTCTCCAAAATTTACTGTTTTGTTTGTTACCGTTACTTCTTCATGTTTAGAACTATACGAGTATGAATATGTGCTAGCTTGCACTCTACGGAAGCTCGAAAGAAGAAGTAAAATCAAGATTGCCATAGATTTTTGCCATCTTAATCTCATTTAATTATGATAACATAAGAATTAGTTAAATGGGGAATTTTGAGTATTCATTTCCCTACCAATTTCTTAATCCAGGGAGAATCATCTGCTGAAAAATCAAGCAGCACAAAAGATAAAACTGCAGTAAAAAGCATCCTTATAATATCTTTATCTTTACGCCGTCTTAATTCTTGTGCTTTTCTTTTATAAGCTTTTACACTGTCAAAATAACCATCTCCGCTTTGATTTGGCTCCACAGTAGTCAGCTGGGTTGAGTTTGCGTTATGATCTGTAATATAACTTGCTAAAGGGTTGTTTCTCTTCATGTCAGTTATTTGTTCTTCCGTTCGTATAAAATTAAACATAGACAACCCAAAAATACCAATACTAACTAATCCCAAGGTTAATAAAACTCTTGTTTCAACCTTGAGTTCTTTACCTTTATCTCTCAATTTTTTAATCCCTCCATGTGCTCTATGTTTCTCCTTTGTCATATTTTTATACCTTTCAGCTTTTAAAATTATATCAAACAGCAGTAATTAACACGAACGAGAGATATTATATTAAGTAGGATAATTATTTTATCCTTCTTTGCTCATCAATGACTTTATCTGTTCTCAACAGCTCTTTCTTGTTTTTACCTGAAAGTATTTGCTTAATAACGAGAAATCTAACTATTTTATTAGTATGATTCACGAAAGTATGAGATGTGTTTTCTGTTTCAATTAAATCTCCCGTACGAACAATTTCTTGAAATACCTTTTCATTCTCTTTCCATCTAACACTTAACTCTCCCTCTATACAACCCTTACTCCTTCCGGTTTATTTACATGAATGGCGTCCTTTTTACGAATGATTTTCATTTTTTAATTCAAGAATCGTGTTGTTGATACTATCCTGTCAAACATAGATTCTTCTTTTTGAGGTATTTCTTGAGGTTCTCTATTATAAGAATATTGTTTTAAATTATCCTGTGGTAATTCCCATAAAACAAAGATTAAGTAATTTGACGATTGTGGAACAGCTATCTCGTACTTAACATACGACTGTGGAATATTACCTCCAATAGCTCCGATTTTACCCTTTATCTTCATTGCTTCCTGATTATTAATTGTGATTTTTTTTACTAAACTTGTCATCGGACAGTCTCCACGACAGTCTTTATAAGAATGATTAGAGATATACCAATAAATATTATGGTTAAGCAATGGTAAATCTTCTCTTAACTTTCCTAATATATAAATTGAGGGATACTGGAAACTAAACCTGTATTGTGAATCTGTGTATGTTTTCCAATTTATAGTCGAACTATTTGTTAAAGTTGGTGATCTTGAAATTAAAGGTTTTAATGTAACAGAAGGTTTATTGGCTGGATTTGGAGTTATCTGTATTTGTGTATTTTTTATTGACAACATCTGCTCTTCAATAGATGAAATCTTTTGCTTTAACATGTTTATCTTTCTTTCATTTGTAGACTTCTGCCAAAAATAAACAGCAGATCCAACGATTATCGCTGTTAATAAAACACTAATAATAATCATTACTATATGTTTATTTGAATCGTGATATTGAGCTTGTTCTTCCATAGTTTTATTAAAAACGTTTATTACACTAAACCAAATTTAAATACTAGTATACAACAAACTAACTAACAAACAATCCACGACCCTACGATCAGTAACTTAAGTAAAATCTGAATATTCTGTATCAAAGTTAAGACTTTACTCTTATCTCAGTTTAATAGGTAAATGGCCTTCTCTGTGCGATAATCAAAATTGTTTATTTCTTGTGTACTGTTATTTGAAAGATTCATTATATAATAACGCCAATGTGATTTAACTGAACCAGAATTATTCTCAGCTTCCCAATTTCCATAAAGTAGATATCTTCTATCTAAAGAGATGTCTAAAGTACTAATATTCTGGGTACCTAATTCCATCTTTTTTATCCGTGTTTTTGCTCCATCTGTAAGATTAATTGCCCAAATACCAGGATCTTTTTTTACTACTCCATAAATAACTTCAGAGCTACTAACAACAATAGGGTTATTATTATTTGATTGAGCATCGGATACAGAAAATGGTATAACTGGAACTTCTTCCAGATTACTATCTAATTCTTTATAAGAATTATCTACCAAATTAATTATCCCTACTTTCCAATTAATCGGAGTTTTCTTTCCACCATACCAACTCTCTGTAAAAAAAACAATCATCTTTGTCTCATTGGGAGATGGATAAACGCTGAAATCATAAGCCTTATCTTTATTTGTAAAAACCTCTGTCTGAGTGCCATCTTGAACATTAACCTTTATCAAATCAAACGCTCTTCTGAAATATAAAAATTTTGCATTAGGTGAAACAGAAACCAATTCGCCTGAAAAAGAAGTAAGGGTTGTAGTTAGTTTCTCTTTCTTCGTACTTAAATTATAAATATAAAGCATATGTTCACGAGATGAACGTGAATCAATTACTTTATCATAGGCTAAATATTTACCATTTGACGACCACTGAGGTTTAGTAAATTTCCAAACTCCGTTTGTAACCAAGAGTTTAGTTCTGCTTTGAAAATCATAAATCCAAAGTTCGGTCTGACCTACATTAGCATGATATTCCTTCTCACACTCGCTATTTAACATTGTTATATAAGCTATTTGTGTCTTGTCAGGAGACAAACTAGGGACTAAATAACAACCATCAACTTTGATTAACTCTTTTTTTTCACCCGTTTGCACATTGAGTGAACTTAGAGTCACGCTTCCGTTTTTTTGATGCTTAGAATAATCAGATATCTTTCTCTTGACAAACAACACCATTGGCATCGTTTTTGTAACTTTCTGTTGAGTTTGTGTTGGAAACTGAGTTGCCTGTTTAGAAACAGTAACTTGTCCTAAAGAACTTTTTTTATCCTTACCCCCCAATTTAAAAACTAACCATGCCAAGCTTATTACCAATATAAATAAAAAAAATGTAGCAACCATCCAGTAGTTTACTCTTAATTTATTAGAAAAACTGGTAGGTTGATTGAGACCCTCTTGCTTTACATGTTGAGCGCTCTGATTATTTATAACTATCTGATTTTCCATTTTTTATCTCTTAAATAGAGGATACCATATTTTCTTTTTAAAACTAGTCAATAAATACATAAGATTATACCGCTAACTGAAATCCTAAAGAGGTTTAGTTCTAACATATAAAGAAAAGGCTTATTGTAAACAAACTACGATCTTATCCAGTTACTTTCTCTTAGCATAAGCAAGCATAAAAAAACGAAAATACTCCCTGAGCCATCTTTCAGTTAAATTAAACGGGTTTTTACCTACAAAATACTCTCCTAACATCTCATTCAATCGGCACAATTCTTTGAGAGAGTTCTTGTTTTTGCCATCTTCTATTGTGTAGTGTAAAAGTTCAAGGCCACGGTATAATGATGCCAATTTCATCTTCTCATCTTTTTTTCTTGCAAAATCCAGCGCCCTCTCTATCTCTGATCCAACATTGCTCATCTGTTCTTCTAATGAACGTCTAAACCAATCTCTTTTTGAAAAACCTTTATGGAGTGTCATCTTCAACTAAAAAACTAACAACCTCTATTATCTTATCTTTTATACCTTTATCTTCAACCGTTCGTGATAAATTGTTTTGTGACGGTCTCAAATTAATTATTGAGTCTATCTCTATCCAACTTTTATCTGGATACTTTTCCGGATATAAATTTATTCCCCAAAGATTATTTTGTTTACTTCCTTTACTAAGCAAAACACTTTCTTCATCTGCATGAAGTTGTCCCCCAATAATCATAACCTCTCTTTCTATATCCACAACGCCCTTAATTAATGCTCCGTACATATCTAAAGACAACTTTTTAAGAAGGCTTAATTTTACTTTTCTTTTTTTTGATACCAGCACCATGATAATCTAATTTTAGCAAATTAATTAAAGATTCTCGATTTAACCAAGAAAGTTATCTACTAATCTTGTGGTACTTGACCCATGAAAAGTACTTAACAGGAAAATCTTCTCCTGTAGCCCTCTCTATTAGTACAACAAAAGATGGTTCTATATCAAATGATGTTTTATAATATCCATCTGGAGTTGGCCCAGAAGCGCAAGAATAAGAAGGAACTTTACACCCAACATAAACAGGAAACAGAGCAATAACGAGTAATATCGTTATTATTAAAGCCCAGATATGTTTTTTAATAAAACTTTTTAGATTCTCCTTCTTAATCATGGATCTACTCTAATTATACATTAACCTACAAAAGTGTTAAGTTAAAGATTGAAAAAGTCCGTTTTCTTATTTCTATCTATCAATTTATGAGCTTGTCTCATTTCTTCTGGAGTATAAATATGGATTATCTTAAACTTCCCAGATGTTGTTTTTTTAACATTATCGTGATGAATCTCAATTATATGGATTAGCCCCCAATAAAGCCATTTCCCATTAATGTTTTGGACTAAAAAGTTACGAACGGGAGGCAACTTATACACTCTGACCCCAGGCTTATTCTTAAACTCAAAAACCACATTGCTAAAATCAGAGGCTTTAAATGGTTTTACCTTGTGTTTTTCGTAAACTAAAGCTTTCGGAAAGCCTTGTTCTCTGGTTATCTGTAAAGTGTCATTTATCTCTACTAAACTTCCCATAATATCAAAATTATACACTAATAAGTCAATCAATAATTTTGTGTTGTTCTAGACTCCATCTTGGTACATTAACCAAAGCTAAAAATAATTTTTTGCCCTCCACCCAGTACTTTTCTCCCTTCTCAAAAAAGTAAAAGTCACCTTCTTCTATATTGAAATCTCCTTTGTCTGAATGAATAATTCCTGACCCAGAAATAACATAATAAATCTCCTCACACTCTAGATTTGTAACCCTCTTTTTGTCTGGATAACGTCCGTTAATAAGGGTTGTGGCAAAACTCAAATTCTCACTCGGCACACGATACTCCCAAACCGTACAGTCTTTGGAGTTTTGTATTTTAATAGCTTTATCCTTTTTCACTAACATAAAAATTATTATATCTTACTCCAAGTTCTTTTACTATCAGAAACTCCCTAAACCCGTTCTTTAAGCAAATTTAAGTTGAGGAATAATACGAAAATGTTTTTTGTTGAAAGTTAGAAGAGGAGCATCAAGATACAAAGCCGTTGCTCCAATTAAAAGATCAGCCAAATGAATATGTTGATAGAGTTTTTTTTCATAATTCAATTTAGCTGCGATCTTGGTTATAGAACTATTTACATTCTCAACCTCAAACAGCCTTAATAAAGCGCTGCTTTGCTCATAAAGATCTTTCTCTTTTGGATCAATACCAGTAAAATACTCAAAAATTGTTATGACAGAAATTTTTAGCCTTATATCTTTCTTCTTGGCTAAATTAAAATACTTATCTAAAAAATTAGAGTCAGTTTTTACGTGGTTTATAATGACATCTGTGTCAACAAGGATTATTTTATTAGCCATTTTCTTATGGTTTTTAAGTAATTTTTCTCTTGTCGTATAACTCTCTTATCCTCTTGATAAGGAAAAAGATTGGCTCTTTTTTTTAAAATTCCTCGTGTCTTTTCTATAATTGCCTCCTTATCCTCAAATGAAGGTACATAACCAGGGTAAATCTTTAAGACTATTTTATTTCTCCTTTTCACCCAAACTTCTTTTTTTTCAATATTAACCCAATTAATTAACTCAAACCATTTATTTCTGGCTGTAGTCGCAGAGATTATTTTTATATTTCTCATACATGTCCATTATAGCCAAAATGTACACTCATGTCAAAAGGGTGTGTAAAGCAAAAATTATATATGTTGATATAAAAGTGTTCCCTATGCATCTCAATTTGCATAAGTTGTCCTTTTGTATAAGGCCTTACTTTTTTACCGATATCTTTGCTCAAGGTTATTCTTAGAGGTGGATGGCGCTTTGAATCCTCAGATCATCTATTTAGAAAACTTCTCTATCAACTTAAACGCTTCTTTAGACATCATTTTCAAGAAACTAAGATCATCAGCTTTCGGCGGAAACGATCCATACTTGAGAATAATTTCTACTACATCTTGGTCAAAAATACTCAATTTATCAGCAACTTGAAATATCTTCCCTTCAATTGTTTTAGGGTTTTTATCACTGCCATGATTTAAAACACAGTCTTCTAAAACATCACTTACTTCGTACCCTAACTCTTTTAAAATAGGAACAGCATAATCAGCGTGATGTTTAAAATCAACAGAGTATCCTATGTCGTGAACCCAGCCTGCAATTTCAAAAATATCACTGTAAATGCCTAACTTTTGAGCTATCATTTTTGCCACCCTGCCGACTTTTTCGGAATGCACAAGAAAGAAATCCCTCTGATCAGCAGGATTTATCTTGCAAGACATATCCATAGCAATTTGCTTGGCTTTTGATAAATTTAGTGTTTTCATATTGGCTTTTTTGACAAATCCCTATTCAAAATCTACACAACGTTTGCGTACATTTTGTGTTTTCCAATCTCTTGTTTATTTTATCAAATCTCGACAAGGTATTGGTAAAAACTATACATAATAAGATTTTTGATAAGCCTGAACGAAACTGAGTTTCAAATTGTGGTGACTGTAAAAGAAGCAAATTTGAGACAATAAATCAAAAATAAACCAAGTTTAAAAACTTTCATACCTTAAATATTTTCTTAAACTTGATATAACCCTGTTTGAAACTGACTGGTCGTCCCTGCACAGCATTTTTCATAATGGAAAGCGGTATTCTTTTGAAATATAGTTGCGACCTTTCTAGCATCGTCCTATCTTTTCTTCCAGAGTACAATGTAAAAACCTTTTCTACAAACTTAGCCCCATACTCAAATAAACCGCTAAAATCAACAGCCGCATCTGTAAAAGCACGGTCAGAAAAATCAATAATATTCACTTGTTCCCTTTTATGATCCCATAAAATATGCTCCCAACTTAAGTCACTATGAGTCAGAACACTTGTATAATCGCAGCTGAGAGCCTTTCTCAAATGCGTAAAGTATTCTTCAATAACCTGAATTTCTTGTTCTTTGAGTCGCGGAAAAACAAGTTTTTCAATATCACGAACTAGAGCTTGGTGTTGCTCTTTCTGGTCTTCAAATCGGACACTGTGCTTGACAGCAACTGACTTTGGCATAGCATGAAGCGTTGAGATAAACTCAGCAAGCTGTTTGGCTACTTTGTTTTTATCTGAAACAGAAAGTTTAAAAAAATCCGATGCGGTAAGTTCTCGACCATGCACCACATCATATCCAGCAAATGATTTGTCTTTGGAAACGTACTTGTAATCTGGAATGCCCACTTTAACTTTCTTTTTTAAGTAGCTGAGTAGCTGTATTTCGTCTTTGAGCCGAGATAAATACTCTTTACTTTTTGGGAAGCGAAAAATAATCTTCTCGTCCAAAACAATAACTACATGATCAAAACCATGAGTAAGCACATGATGCTTCTCCCACTTTATTTGAGGAAAATTATGTTTTATCTTCTGTATAAAAAACAATTGTCAAGTCTTAGACTTCCACAAACCATGTAAATTATAATACTCTCTTGTCTCAACCTCTTCTGCCTTAACCTCAAACTCTGCTTCTGGTTTATCAGTGGGTTCCAAAAACTTTCGATAGGTTACTCCATCAGCCAATATTTCCACCCATTCTATGTAATGTTTTTCCTCCATCGGATGAGAAATTGACCCAACCTTAACTTTTACACCTGCGTCTGTTTTTTCCAACACAGGAACGTGTTTTTCTCCACCGATATCTTCAGTCTTTTCTTCCAACAGCTTCATCGGTTGGCCGCAGCAAGCAAGCTGGCCACCACCAGCATGTAAAACCTCAATGATATTACCGCAAACAAGACATTTATAAATTTGTCTTTGTTTTATCATATCATATTAATTTTTTAACTTATAATCATGCTTTTATTATTAATAGACTGATACAAAACTTTCAAACTTATCTTAGAACTCTCTTTTCATTTTCTACTTACTAAAAAATTTCTTCAACCTTTGTGTTGCCAGCTCCACTTTATGTAAATTCGTTTTTGTTTTCATGTTCTGTCTTGCATATTCCATAATAGGACGAACAGAACCTATTTTATGTCCAAACTTTCCATCTTTCATCCAATTATACCGCGGAAACATCCAGACGTGAAAATGATGCTCAGTATCCTCTTCTTGCACAAAATACACTGTATTTACCTTCAATACTTCCCGCACAGCTTTACGAACACTACACAAAAACTTTATAAAATCTTTTTGATCGTCGCTATTCAACTTGTCTATGCTGTTCAAATGTCTTTTGGAGACAATGATAATAAATCCAGGGATGGGGATTTCATAATCCTGCTAAGCAGTAAAGTACTTGCTTGATGTTATGATACCTCCTGGTGTTTTAACAATCCTCTGCTGTATGGCACAACTCAAACACTTAACCTCCTTAGGATTGTTATATATGTCTACTATCTGCATAAAATAACGTTATCTATATAACGAAAATTTTTTAGTAAACTCTTTAATTTCTGTTGTAGAACCAAATAAAACAATAGCATAATACTCTAATTCTGCTTCCGGTGTATTTTCAGTCGCATCACGTTGTTCCTGTGATGTACCAATAGTCATGGTATTTGTAAAGTCAGCAAATGGAATATTCCTTTTTATGCATTCCTGACGCACTGTACGAATTTTATTTGAGTTATCAGCCCGTAATACAATGAAGGGGAAATGAGAAATGTTAGGATGTATGTTCCCATCTCTGTCTTTGTACTGTAAAAAACACATCTTGCTTGCATTATTTGATCCGCCAGCGAGACCGGCTGTTATGTGTCCTAAAGCATTCATAAGGCGTCCAACCTGAATCTTTTTGTTAAGAATAGCGACAAATCTTCGTGAATTCTCGTCTGGCAACGCTGTCATAAATAAGATTTTACAAATTATACTTCTCTTGTGCCTTGCGTGATATTACGTCTCCTTCAGCAACACACTCAATCTCAACCGCAGCCCCTAAAGGCAATTCTTTAACAGCAACTGCTACTCTTGCTGGTGGAACACTCCCAAACTTTTTAGCATACACCTCATTCATCTCTTGATAATCATTTATAGATGTAAGGAAAACTCTTGTTTTGACAATATTGTCAAAACTCCAACCAAGCTCCGATAAAATATTCGCAATGTTTTTGAAGGCTTGCTCTGTTTGCAAACCAACTCCGCCTTGAACTAATTTGCCAGTTTGAGGATCTAAGCCTATTTGTCCGGAAACTTCAAGACGATATTTGTTTACACTCAACACTCCTTGTGAAAAAAAAACTGGCTGCCTTTGGAGCTTTGTTGGAATCGACTGCTATTTTTTTCATATTATGAATTACTCAATTCTAACATATTTATACACTCAATTTCGTATAAAATTATTTGTCTTCTGCTCTCTTTAAAATCTTAACTACTCCATTGTCTGCATCAATTTCTACTAAATCCCTCATAATCATGAAAACTACTATTTTCACTTACCGTATTTTTCAATTAACCACCCCAGAGAACTTCCAAAGATTACTGTCGATATACTCATAGGAATAACTGCATCAAAAGAATTCCACCAAACCAAAAATGCTATTGGAATCAGCGTCAAAACCGAGATAGTTAATCCTTTTATCCACCCCTTTATATTCAAACGTGTGATAGAGATAATATAGCCGACAACAAGCCAGTGAAAAAAAGCAGAAAGGTTGGCATCCCAGCTCATTTTCTGAATAATCATTGGAGTAACATCCAAAACTCCAACCACCAAACCTAGTAAGATGCCTAATTTAGCTTTTTTCATACTTGTATATATTTTAACATCTACTAATTTGCAAAACTACCTAATTCCTAACAGCTTTATTACCGGCGGGTGAGAAAAATACGCTCGAACGTTAAACTCTTTGTCTACAAGCTCAATCATCTCAAGGTTAGGTCGTTTAATAAGCTTAAAATTAGAAAACTTTAAGTGCTTTTTCTTAAATCTTTCGTACTCTACAACAGTGAAATCAGCATCGCCTTCTTCGGGTCTGGTCGGATCAGGCTTTCTAATTTTTAATAACCTCAAATCTCCAGCAATAGTTTTTAACGGTTTAATGTGAAATAACGGACCAGTTGGGGTTTGTTTAACAACATGTCCTAATTTCTCAGCTAGTTTTAACAACTGCTTAAACTCTCTTTTGCTCTGACAGAAGATACAAGCGTAATTTACCAACGCATCTTTCTCATTCGTATATTTATTCTTCAAGATACATGCTTGTTCAACAATCTTTTGAATTTTGGCTTTAAAATTCTGTATAACCACTTTCTGTGTTAATTTATTAATAGTTAAGATTGTGTTCTTAAAGAGTATTGTGTGAAAACCAGCTTTTTTTGTTGCTTTAATATTTAATTCAAAGTCATCGACAAAAATTATCTCGTTTGGAGACAGTCTCAACAAGCCAGTTAACTTCTTATATAACTCTGGCTTGTTTTTGGAAATACCGAGCCTTGCAGCACTAAAAACTCTTCTAGATATAAGCTTTAGTTCTTTTTGAAGAGGTGGGTACTCTTGAATATATCTACTTGTTAAAATATACAAGCTTATCTTAGAAGAAATTTTTTTATAAAAGTTGAGTAACTCTTTATTTAACATAAAATATTTCCAAAAATCGTAGTTACCTTGTTTAAGTAACTCTTCGTGGTAATCGTTGAGTTGTCCAAGTTTGGAATTATCATTTCTAAAAAGTAAAACTTTAGAAAGATCTGATATTACAGCTCTAATCATATAGTTAAAGTATACAATATCTTGTGTAATTTAACACAAGTTATATCGTTATAGGTTATATGCGAACATAAATTTCTCGGTTACTCTTAAACGGTAGTAAGAAGAGGGTGGATTTTTGTTGTCAGTTTTTATCACTAATCTCTACCAAGCTTCAATTTTAACATACTATCTTGCTGGAATTGCGATTATTTATCTGCAGGTAACTTTTAAGGAATACAACTCCATAAAAGTCTTGACTTTTGTGGAGTTATTATCTAAAATGGTTGCTATTATGATAATGAAACGCCCCTACTTAAAAAAACTCAAACAGCTGCTTACACCAGGTAAAGCTGTTTTTGTTGTTGGTCCAAGAAGAGCTGGAAAAACAACCTTAGTCAAACAACTATTACAAAACTACACTCATCCAGAAAAGACAAAATTTGTCTTAGGAGACAATTTACGTACACAACAGATATTATCCTCACAAGACAAAACCTTACTTTCAGAGTTCGTAGAGAACATTCAACTTCTTGTTATAGATGAGATACAGTTTATCCCAAATATAGGTATGTCAATAAAGCTTATATTAGATACCCACCCTTACTTACAAATAGTTGCCACAGGTTCAGCAAGCTTAGAAATAGTTAACAAAGTAGGAGAACCTCTTGTGGGAAGAAAATTCACCTTACATCTCTACCCTTTTTCTATTTACGAGTTACACCGAAATTTTTACCACTCTTCTCTTGACTTAAAAGAAGATTTAAACAAAATCTTAATGTTCGGACTTTATCCAGAGGTGTTTTTGTCTCGCAGTAAAAACAAAAAAATCTTAATGCTTAATGAATTAGTAGAATCATACCTGCTCAAAGATATCTTAACTCTCAAAGAACTGCGTCATCCTTTTCTCTTACATAAGTTGTTACAACTTCTCGCCTATCAGATAGGTAATCTTGTCTCTTTTACTGAGCTTTCACGAGAATTAGGTGTAGATGTAAAAACTGTTGAAAAATATATTTGGCTTTTAGAAAAAAGCTTTATTATTAAAAGAGTATCAAGCTTTAGTCGTAATTTAAGAAATGAGCTTAAAAAAAGCAAAAAATACTATTTTCTTGATTTAGGTATACGCAACGCATTAATTCAAAATTTTAATCGCTTCGATGAAAGAGCCGATAAAGGACAACTCTGGGAAAATTTTCTTTTTATAGAAAGACTAAAGAAAACTTTTTTAACAGAGAAATTATCCAATCATTTCTTTTGGCGTACAAAATATGGTCAGGAGATAGACTTAATTGAAGAACGAGAAGGTAAGTTTTTCCCTTATGAATTTAAGCTCAATAAAAAAAGCGTGAAAACAACAAGGTTTGAAAAACTTTACTCCACAGCACAAAAAATAAAAGTTATAAATCGGAATAATTTTCTGCAATTTATAACATAATATCTTTTATCTACCAAGATACTTAAATCTTGGAACTTTTTTTCCATCAACTTCTACTGTTTCTAAAAACATCTTCTTTGGTCTTACCCATAAGGAGTTTTTTCCAAACTCTGATGTGTAAAGAGCTTTATAAACCACCAACTCCTCTAAAGTCTCACTATGTCGAGCAACACCAATAACCTCATACTCTTTGCCTTTATAATGTCTGTACTTTCCGAGCTTTATACTTTTCATATCATTTCCTTTTAGAATCTTGATTATTTTTAATTTGATATCCAACAACCAATCCTCCCCATATAACCCCTATTGAATACAAAGAAATTAATCCGCTCATAAGCTCAGGGCTCTTTATATCTAGAGTGCTAATTATTTCTCCAAAAATAAAACTCAATAAAGCAACAAACACTACAAAATACCATGTTGATGGTAAAAGCTTCTTTAAATTATTATTGCTCATATGTGTTTACTTAAATTTCTAATTTATCAATCCAGTTTAATATTTGCTTGGATAACTTGTCCTCATATCCAAGATAACTATGAGCTGCCCTAGCAATGACTATCCCTTTAAAATTAGAAGATTTGGTAGCACTCTTTAACATCTCTATGCATTCCTCAGCTGGATTACCTATTGCAAAATCATTCTCTCCTAACGTAGCCATTATTGGAAGAGTTATCTTTCTAAAATACTTAAAACCTCTTTCTGGATGAAAATAATTAAATATTTGAATATTACTATCTAAACGTCCCCAGTTATAAAAAGTCATGGCACTAACTGGACAATTGCTCCATAAGTTAACAGGCATCAACTCCCGCCCTTTACCTTCCTTTACCATTTTTTCAGCTAATTTTAGATTTTCTTTATAATTTGGCACGTAACGTTCAAATCCGTAAGCGATATCAGATGGAGATATAAGAACTAACGCTTTTATTCCTGATAAATCTTTTTTTGTATAAACATACCAGATGATTTTCTGAGGAGTACTATGAGCCTGCAAAATAATATTTCTAAAACCCATTGACTTGGCTTCTTTTACCCAAGCGTCAATATCGTAAAAAGAGTTCTCAAATATATCAAAAGCTGATCCCATCTGTGCATACTCATAACCTGAGGCTGATCGTTGGACTATATCTGATAAGTAATTCTTCCCCCTATGAGATGCTGTCATAAAAGCGTAACCATGACCAGGATAACTTCTAGCCATATGAAATACAAAATGGTTTTGAAGAAAATCCCCTTCTTTTCCATGAAAATGAATTACAATAGCCTTGCTTTTTTCTCTTTTTGGTTTTACTAAAACCGCATCTAACTCTAATCCATCTTGAGTTGTTGTTTTTATGATAGTCCCATTAAAAGTTTCTCGCATAGTAAAATTACTAATGCAGTAATCCAACCTCAATTATAACACACAATTAGTGATTGCTTAATAAATTTTCTAATCAACTTATGAATAAGACGTGTAATCTTACAAAATCCTTCCTACACACTTCCTCAACTAACTTTCTTATCTTCTCTGTATAATCATTAAAATCTCAAGAGTTAAAAACTGTTTTTAACGCCTCGTACTTCTTTCTTACCTTCGCTCTGTATTTTGGGTAAAAGATTTTCTTATGAAAATCACGCTCTATTTTTCTCTTCACCCAGCTTTTATACTCTTCAAAATTGTCTGTCGCGTTTAACCAACAATTAACAGGTAGAATCAAAAAAAACTCACTTAAAAAATGAGCCATAGCATCAGCTGTAGAAAGAACTTTTCCTTCTTCCGTCTGCGGTAACGTTTCACGACAGCTATGATGCAAAATTGCCTGCTCTACCTCTTTAATCTTGCTATCTGAGTAACCATATCTTATCATAACTTCTCTTGTTGTCTTTAAGCTCTCATTCATTAGTTCAGGATCATCATCAATCTCCCATACTCTAGCTATATCGTGAAAAAGTGCAGCTAAAACCACAATCTCAACATCAGCTCCAACATCTTCAGCTACCTCTTTTCCATAGTTTGCAACCAACATCACATGTCCTTTAAAAAACCAAGCACGCATACTCTCATCCTTGCTCTGAGCATACAGTTTCTCTACCTCCTGCTTAATGGACTCAACTTTTTTATTCACAAAACTCATTTTTGATGTTTTAAAAATTTCTTAACAACAGTAATTATCTCAGGAAACTCTGTTTTTTTCACATCTGCACCAAAATGCCCCTCATCAAGATACTCGTGATATTCACACTGCAATTTTTCTTTGATAAATAAAGCCTCAGATATTGGAATATAAAGATCATCTCTTGAGGCAAACAAGACTATTCTCTTTGCATTATTTTTTATCTTCTCCCATTGCCATGGTCTATCAAAATACCCGCTTTTCTTCTCAAGCTCGTCTCCTAAATCTGTATAACAAGCTCCAACCAAAATAGCCAATCTACATTTATATCTCTCCAGATATCTCAAAACCGCAACAGCGCCAGAAGAGTGGCCAATTAGAACTGCATCCTCTGTCGATAGCTTTTGTTTAATAAAAGGAAGCCAATATCTTTCTCTTGCAAAATAAGGATCCGGCATATTTTCTGCAATTACATCCAATCCAAGCTTTTCTAACCCTTCTTTAACGCTCTGATACCAATTCTCATGAATATCTGTGTTTTCGTTGCCAGGAACAATAATCGCTTTCATAAATTATACTTCTGAATTATTAATTCTAATTCGTATTATATCCTAAAAATAAAGTAGTTTTGTCTTTATGTTATAATGCTCATATGACTCAATTCTTTGCCTTAGGATCAAGTAGTGTTTACGGCGTTGGTAGTGCTAACGGAGGTTGGGCTGATTTAATCAAATACAAGCTTCATCAAAAAATGTACCAAGAAAACGGAGTGGGAGAAAAATACGAACTTTATAATCTTTCTAAACCAGGAGCTACGATTGAATTTATAAAAGAACTCTGCATCTCAACCATACCTATGTATACTCGAAACGGGCAAACTATTGCTTTGTTAAATGTTGGCGGCAACGATGCAAAAGCAGAAGGCACACCAACTAATTATCTTTCAACACCAAAAGAGTTTAAACAAAAATTAGTTTCGCTTATTCCTTTATTAAAGAAACATTTTTCTTACATTTTCTTCGTCGCTTACGGATACTACGATGAAGCAAAGGTTAATCCTAAAATTAGTCCATTTACAGGCCAAAAGTCTTACTTCTCTAACAAGAGAAAGGGGTTGTTTCAAAAGGTAGTCAGAGATGTTTGTCAAGAGTATAAACTTGAGTTTATACAACCACAAGTCGATAAAACTACCTGGCTTCAAAAGTATATTTATAAAGATGGTCTGCACCCAAACAGCAAGGGTTACAAAATCATAGCCGACAAAGTATGGTCTGAACTTCAAAGTACAATTTTTAAGTAAGGTTTGTTAATTATTTAATGATGGAGAAAAGGCTTTGCTTCTTGTTGTAAGATATCAGAAATGAGATCAGAAAGGGTTTTGTTTTGACTGGATAACGCCTTATCATATTCCTTAATCATATTATCAACAGATGGTAGTTCGCTTTGTTGAGATAACTTAACTGTATCTCCCAACTTATTTTCCAGTCTTTTCGCAACTCTGATAAGTAAACCTGTTATGATTATATCTCTTTTTCTTTCATTAAAACCAACATTCCTTAAACGTGTATCTACTAATTGTAAAGTTTTTGTAATATTCTTCATTTTTCTTCCTCAACTAATTGACTAGGATCATCAAAAACATGTCTTAAAACTTCTCCTGTTTCAGGATTATAAAGTTCTCTCTTATGGCGTTGATTAGCTTGTCTAACTGTACCAAAGAGTTGGTCAGATAAGAGTTCTCCTGTGCGTTCATCCCTCGTTCCATAAAGATTTCTCGAAAATTCTTGAGGAGTAATATTACCAGATAACAACTGTCTAACCAAAGTTTTTAATTGAGAATTATCTCCGTTGGATATAAAGTAAAACGCTTCTATCAAATCATGAGATAGTTGAGCAGATGGGAGGATAATAGGACGGTCTTCTCCTACCATGTGTGGCAAAGCATTATTAAAAAAATCTTCTGCATTAGATTCGTAAACAACAGGCGTTCCTGATGCTACTCTTCTTCCTTCCCACCACTCATCAGGATTAGACGCCTGAACTAATAAGTTTATTATCTGTGTTGCTTGGTTTGTGCTTACTCCTTCATTGAGAAGACCTTTCTCTTTCATAGTTGCAACTAATTTTCTTGCATCATCCCAAAGAGTCCAACCGGGATATATCTTATCTTTACCTTTATTTAAAACGATTCCTTTAAAAAGATCTGGTTTCGCTCGTTCCTTTTTCAACTGCCTAATCTCGTCTCCTTCTTCACTTCCATCAGAATCACCACCAATACCTTTTAACCCGCCAGGAATTTCTTCATCTCCTGGGTTACTAGAAGAGCTCAAAACTCTGCTGCCCGAATTTAACCTTCCACCGCCTTGATGTCCTTCAGAAATAGGCGGAGCAGAAGGAGGAGAAGGTGGCTGAGAAATAGGTTGAACTTGAATATCAGAACTGGATTTCAATACTACAGCCAGCAGTACAGGAACTAAAACCTTAACAAGCCTTGGAAGCTTACTTTTTCTTCCCGCCTCTTCATATGTCTCAACACATTCCATAGCTTTTTCTCTTTCCTCTTCAGTCATCTCTTCAGGCTCTGTCGAAAGCTCTCCTTCTGACTTACGGAGTCCTTTTAACACATCTTTTATCTTTTGTAAAATACCTTTTGAAGACTCTTTTGAGTCACTTTCAATTTTCTCTCTCGATTCTGGCTGGCCTTTTTTGTTATCTGGCCATGTTGTTGAACTTGGCTGTATTTTTATCTCAGGTTTAGTTTTTTTCTTCCTAAGATAAGGTGGAACCTCACGCGCTACACGCATTGTTATATCCAATTGATCTGCCTCCATCAAACTAACATAGCCAGTTTCAGTCTTGTACAAAGCAAAAAATAAGTCTCTCCGTAATTCATCTACATAATCAGATGTCTCCAAAAATTTATCATACTCGTTAAAAGGTCTAATAAGTCTTTTGCTATTTTCTCCTATCTTCACATGCAGAACCTTTAATTTTTCTCCGTCTTTAAACTCTGGATAAGCAACAACAATTGTTCCCTCGGGCAAGTCATCTACCTTTCCTTTTAGCGACAGAAATTCTTTCTCGGGAAGAACTAGAACTTTATAACCATCTCGGGGGTCATTAATTCCAACTCCACCAGACAAAGACCACTCTCTCTCTAAAGCACGGATATTCTTGCCATTGGTTAACTGTAAATCGTATAAATTTCCAAACCCCGTTGGTCTCTCTAATGTTGTAAGTGTTTTATCCAAACGCGCTTGCAACGGCTCTATATATACACGACATCCAGGTATTACCAGAGGATCACGTTCCTCAGATTCCCATCGATACAACTCGTACTTACGCCCATATCCAACACGGTCTTGTCTTATTTTTTCTAGCATCTGTCTAAATATAGGCTGAATCATTCCTCTACGGCCTTTGGGACGACCATTGTCATCAAAATCATCAGCAAAACTATATGTACGCAAACGTGACTCTCCTTTCTTGGTTTTATCAGGAACAATTTGTACACGAGCATAATATTCAAATATTCCTTCTTTTTGCGCATATGCTTTCATTCCCCATTCAGCAGGCAAATTGAATAAATTAAAACCCCTGGCTATATCCCTTTTCAAAGGAGGTATGAGAGTAGTCTCACGTACACTCGGTACTTTTATTCCTTTCTCCTCTAGCTTTACAATTAATTCTTTTCTAGGAGAAACTACGCTTTTTTCTAAATGTGTGTTTTGGTGTTGTTCCATTTCAACTAAAACTAAAGTTGTGCGTTTATATTTATTAATATCACAAAAATAAAACTCAACTTAAAAGCAAAAGTTTTGTTTTTTGCTTTATTTTTTCTTATCTAACTTATCAAGACCCAAGCCTTTTACTCCATAGTACACAACCAAAGCGATAACTAAAAAGTCGATTGTTACAGAGATAAAGTGTCCCCACATTATTTTCACCGGTCCAATACTTAAATTGTAGCTGGCTAAATCACCTACTGTTCCAAGAACAACTCCTATAACTGGGTTGATAATGTCTTGCACTAATGACGCTACAAGTTTAGACACAGCTCCGCCCAAAATAAAACCAACTGCCAGTCCTACAACCCCTTGTTCACGAATGAAATTCATAAAACCTTTCATAATGAATTAGATATAACTGTTAATTAATTTAATCATATAATAGATGTTCTATAAAAGTCAATTAAGATTGCATATATTGTTCAACGTTTTAACATATCTACTCATTCTTTAGTTTCTGCGGAGGAGGTGGGATTCGAACCCACGTGAGCTTATACAGCTCGCAGGTTTAGCAAACCTGTGCAATGGACCACTATGCGACTCCTCCCTTATCAACCATCTGTTTTACCTTTAAAAGTTCTCTTTAAAAACTGACTGTCCTCCTTCAGTTTTTAAACTCATCGTGAAGACTAAACTCATCGCTATTCGCTCGACGTCTTGAGCTGCAGATTCTCATGTCATCGCGAGCGATCCTGACTCGTCGGGAAAGCGCGGCGATCCCCGCCGGTATGGTGTTTAATACTGATTCTTAAAGTTAATATCAACAGCCAGTCTTATTTTCATATAGGCGGAGATCACTTCGTCACTACGCCGCGCTGAGCGTGGCTTCGCTCCTCGTGATGACTACTCTCTTACGTCATTGCGATCCTCCGAATCGGAGAAGCCATGGCCAAGCCAGATCAGGCTCCGCCTGACAATCCTCGCCGTTATGGAATTTGATATTAACACTCATAGCCAATCTTGCTCTCATATAGTCGGGGATCGCCACGTCGACCGATAAATCGGTCTCCTCGCAATGACATAACGTAAAATACTATGTTTAATTATTAAGGTTCATTCTTTACTCTCATTGTTTACACATTAAACATTGATACATTAAAAATTCATTAAAAATTAGAAATTTAAAATTAAAAATTATATTCGTTACTCGTTATTCGTCAATCTTTAATCATTATTCGCAATTATATTTTTTAAATACTAAATACCAATCTGTTTCCAACAAGCCAAGATTAATTCTCAAATTATTATACCATCTCAATAACAAAATCTCAGATTGTTATATTGTAGAAAATCTTAAAAAATTCCTTTGAAATCACCCTTAGTAAAGGGGCCTATTACAGAGAAGTTTAGTTTGTTTATATCAAACACTTCCTTAGCAAGATTTATAACGTCTGATATTTTAACCTTCTCTATATTTGACAAAACCTCATCAACACTCAAAACAGATTTCTCTAACAATTTTCTTCTTCCGAAAAATGATGCAACGTTGTAAGAATTCTCTAATGATAACAATGTCTTCCCTTTAATATTGCTTTTTGCCCTTTCTAATTCCTCATTCGAAACCTTACCTTTTGCAACCTTTATATGTTCGTCTATCGTTACCTTTATCGCTTCTCTAAGTTTATTCACGTCTATCGATACACCTGCCTGCGTCACAATATATCCAGTGTCGGAATAATGATTTCTTGTTGTGTAAATATAATAACAAAGACCTCTTTTTTCTCTTACTTGCGTGAACAATCTTGAGGACATACCTCCTCCTAAAATAACCGAGAGCACAGCTAAAACATATTTTCTTTTATCAAAGAATGAGAAGGTTGGAAAGCCTAAACAAAAATGTGCCTGCTCCGTTTTCTTATTTCTAACGGTAACTTTTTTTGTTAAGTTTTTACTATCAAAAGGCCTAAAACCACCAACTTTATCATCCTTCCAATTACCAAATTTATTGTTAATAATACTTAGATAATTTTTATAAGGCTTGTCAAAGCCTCCAGCAACAACAAGCAAGGCGTTGCTTGGTTTATAAAAGTTTTTAAGATATTTCAAAAATGTCGAACGTGTAAATTTACTCACTGTCTCTTTTTTACCAATAACCTCAAATCCTAAAGAACTACCGTTAAACATTTTGCTCTCAAAGATGTCTCTAACCTTCGCTTGCGGCATATCTTCATACATATTCATCTCCTCAATAATCACACCTTTTTCTTTCTCTATCTCTTCCTTCAAAAGTAAGGGACTAAGCAACATATCTGACAGAACATCTGTAACTCTTTCAAAGTTTTCGGCTGCAGATTTTATCCAGTACCCTGTTCTGTTTTTAGCTGTAAACGCGTTGAACTCCGCTCCCATACTCTCAATAACAGAAGATAAAACAAAACTATTGGGATATTTCTTTCCTCCCTTAAAACTCATATGCTCAAAAAAATGAGCTATGCCATTGTTCCTTGAGTTCTCATACCGGCTGCCTGCCCCGACTAAAAGAAGTGTTGTTAAGGTAGAAAAGGAGTTTGTGTCTATAAACAAAACGTTAAGATTATTTTTTAATTTATTTTCTATTATTTTTACTTTCATAGTAAAGATTATACTACCGCTGGCCCCGAACTATCGAGAACGGGGCACAACGATGATTTATATTTTAGTAGGATCTTCCTCCACGAAAACCTCCTCTGTTATTTTCTCTTTTTGGTCTAGCTTCTGAAACTATCATTTTTCTTCCCTTGAAATCTTTTTCGCTAAACATATCTATAGCTTTCTGTGCTTCTTCTTCTGTTTCCATCTCAACAAAACCAAATCCTTTGGAACGTCCTGTGTCACGAAAACGAATTACATTAGCAGAAACTACATTTCCAGCTTGTGAGAATAATTCCTTCAAATCATCATCACTTGCTTCGTAAACGAGATTACCTACATATAATTTTTTGCTCATCTATAAATCACCCCCTTTTTATATACTGAAACTTCAAACATAATTTGCCTTTAAAGGTAGAACAAGAGGGAGAAAAAATATTTAAACCGACGGGGAAATAAAACACTAAATTCAAATCTTTCCAAAAAGAAAATAACTAACGGCTTCAAGTATAACGAAAACCAATCGCTTTGTCAAATTAAGTATCTCTATCGTCTATTTGTATTATTATTATTATAATTACATCTATCTTTGGATCTTTAAATAAAATCTCATCATTCTTAAATATCTTTTACTCTACGCATAAATGTTTTTCGCATCCAATAACTATCTATCCACCCTCTGTTTTGTTTTAAAGACCTTACTCGGTCTTGGCAATCAATCAATTCTTGTAAAGTATGATCTTCCGTATTTCCACTCTCACACCTATCTAAAGAATGAGGAATTAACTCATTCAAAGTACTCGTTTTCATACTTCCATGAGCTATAATTATCCTTCTTTCATTCACATCTAATAATACTACTACCCTATTCTGACGCCCCACTAAAGAATTAGGGACATATGAAAATGCTAATATTCCTCTTGTGTGATGCAACCAATCTTCTTTCGACATTTTTTGTTTTAAATCTCCCCCATCAAAAATTCCCGCTTCTGGAATCGATTTAAATAATTCCTCTAGTTGTTCTACTCTTTTAAACTTTTCCATATCAGCACTTCTAAAAAGAGATACGAGTGTAGGATACTCATAATGACGAAGGCGCAAAACAAACCCTCGATGTGTTCTTCCATTGCCTTTAACGTAAACAACTCTTTCTACTTGTTTATTTGCTTCAACAAATCGATTTACTAAAGATGAAAAAGCAAGAAAAGAAGTAAGATCTACCGATTTTGATTTATAGCTTATCAATTTATCTATTCTACTTCGGTCTTCACCTGTTAAGTCTGCAACCATTATGAATTGCGGAACAGGATAATCTTCATCTTTTCTCGACCCCTGCGAAAATAGATTGCTGTTATAATAGCTACCTGCTTTATCTAAAAAAGTTGATAACGACACTTGTGCTACTTGTTGACAACCATCATCTATCTCAGTGGAAACTAAATCACACTCTTCTTTCGATAATGTAAATTGAAAAAACCAGTGGTTTTTTTTATTCCAGTCTATAATTTCATCAATCTGCTCACCAAATTGTCCCTGTAACCTCTTTATTGCTTGTGAGCTATCTTTAGTTCTACTAAGAGCATCTGGAGTGTGTATATCTATTTTCAGTGAGACTTTTTGTATTATCTCAGACTCCAAACCATACCAACCAAAAAGATGAGCAAGGTTAGCTGCTATCATTCCTCTTAAAGCTTTATCTTTACGTATCAGATCTGGATCCTTAAAGTTCTGCCAAACATCTAACACTTTCACTAAAAATAAACGAAGATAAACAGGAGAACTCAAGCCTGTCTCAAAAATTCTTCCTAAGTTAAACACCGTTTCCAAAATATCCTTTTCTTCCTTATCAGATGGTTTACTTGAATTACTAAATACATATTTCTTAATTGCTTTATACACAGCTAAATCTTGCAAACCCTCCTCACTTGTTTCATCCACCTCTGTGCTTGTTATAGCCTGAAGCATCGTTTTCAAAGCATCGGCCTGGTTGATACTTTCACCTCCTCTTCCTCTTGGAGAAAAGACATCAAAATCCCAATCTTCCCTATAAATATCAGTTATATACTCAATCCAATCGTTAGGTGTTGTGTTTTTATGAGATTTCGGGGCGTCCTCTGGAACATCATGAAGCCAAATTAAAACATGCAAAAGCGGGTCATCTACACCACTTTGTAAAGCTCTCTCTACCATCTCTAAATTGTGGAGGATGTAAGGAGGATGTTCCCCGTTTACAGCTTTTTTACGAAATTGATTAACATGTCCGTACTCTGCTATCTCTATTGCCTTAAAAATCCACTCCTTGTCTTCAGGATAAATCTTGTCATTTTCTGAAATCTTATTTCTATATACCTCTAGCCTTTTTCTAAACCACTCTCCATACTCATTTTCTATTTCTTTCGCTTTTGCGCTAAGTTTATCGGAGTCAATAAAAATGTCTGGAAATTTACTATGCAATTCTCCAGGACCATTATTTCCTTGTTCTGCTACCATTACTATAGGTTAACAATCAATATCGTATTATAACAAAATTTAAAAAAAGTCTCATGGTTATGTGTGTAGCATTTGATATTTTTAAAAAAGCATTATATCTCTTCGTACGGCTGCAATATTTATACAAATTTATCTACTTTAATAATAATTAGACTTATTGAGGTGTGAAGACGTATTAAAATATTCTGCATTTTTGATGAGAACAACCTTTGTTTTTAGATTATTATCTATTTTTTGAACTGATTCTATAAGGAATGTATTATCGTTGTCAGAGTAAAGACATAAAACTGTTTACAACTTTGACAGGTTGCTCTATTCTCTCAAGAACAGCTAACAAAAAGATACGTCCTACGTGTCCGATGGTAATAGTATTCTTGTCTAAATACTTTTGATAAGGTTTAAAAACTTCAGGTCAATTTTTAAGTGTTTGATTTTGGGGTGTGGAAAACTTAGAAATAAAAACTGTTCTAAAGTATTACGTATTGCATGCTAAAATGTCAACATAAAACCATTACATTTACTTTGCTGAAAGGGGATGGTGTTATATCTAAACGAGATGCCTAATGTTGTTAAAATATATATTTTTTAGGATCTTAAAGTTGGATTAATATCCTAGTATAACAATCCAAAAACATAAAGAGGAACGGCTAACTTCTGAGGAGCGAAAGGATAGAGAGCTAAAATTTTATTTTTAGTTCTAATACCTTTAAATTGTTTCTTTCTTTTTGCTTTTCCTCCTACTTCAATTACATATTCCCTGCCCTGCCAAGTTATATAAAAATCTGGGGTCTTGCGACCCCGCTTTGTTTTAAGATAATTTACTTTAATATCCAAAACCTTTAATTGATTTACTAGAAAATCTTCTTTCAAAGTTCCAATTATCTCTGGAGTTTCTTTGCCAGAGAGATAAACCCTAAAAGGAAGATTTAGCAAAACTTTAGGCTCTTTCAAAACGTTTCTTCCAATAGGCCAAACACGTTGCACCAAAAAGGCTTTCTCCAAAAGTTCTAACAATCTACCCATTTTATATTTGCTAATCTTAAAATTTTGGGCTAGTTGACTAACGCTAATATCTCCACCAGAAATTTGACTAAGGAATTCAAGTATTTGCTTAAGCATTATTTGTTCACCTAAGGTAAGAGCATGTGCTCCAATCAAATCTTTGCTCAAAATTCTTTCAATAATATTAAGAATCAATTGTGACGTTTTATCTTCAATTTGCGAAGGAAGAGGAAACTTAAGATAATCTAAAAAATAGCCTTCAAGTTCGAAATCAGCTTTAAAGCTTTGGCAGGCTACATCCAAATCAATTTTATCTAAGGTCTTCTTTTTGGCCAAAGCCAAATACTCACGAAAACTTAAAACAGGTAAATCAAATACTTTGACCCGACGAGAGAGATCTTCTTTTGCTTTAAGAATGTTTAGAGAAACAGAACTTGTAAAAAAAATCTTGATTTTTAAGATATCATAGATTTGTTTAAGATAAATAGACCAACGAGAAAGGTAGTGAATCTCATCAAGTAATAAGATTTCTATCTTGTAGCGTTC
>JALWZV010000089.1 GCA_027002315.1 Candidatus Roizmanbacteria bacterium
GGCTCAGATGTTCAATGAGACTAGCTCTTTTGAACGAAGTGAAAAAAGAGCAAAAGTCGAATTAACCCTCCGAATCGGAGGGGCAACTCTTTGAAGGTGTGAAGTTAAAAAGGTTTGGGATAGAAAATGACGGGGATTGGCGCAGACGGCTAGCGCGCACGCCTGGGGGGCGTGAGGTCGCGGGTTCAAGTCCCGCATCCCCGACACAATTGTAACTTCATTTTTAGTCCTTTGTAATATGGGTACCACAGTTAGATAATTAAACAATATGTGAAAAGATGTATCTCTATCTTAGAAGTTTAAAAATGCCCTGGCTGCGACCTACTTTCCCGTCCGACTAGGTCGGAGAGTATCATCAGCGCTGGCCTGTTTCACGACTCTGTTCGGGATGAGAAGAGGTGGTTCCAGACCGCTCAAGCAACCAGAGCAATTGATATTATAACAGTTGATATTGATAAGTTAAAGAGCAAAATTAATATAGTATAATATGTTCAATGCCTGTAAAAAATGTAAAGAAGAAAAACATTGGACATAATCGTTACTTTCACGCTCTTTCATTTTACCCAGATGTTCATTTTAAGTCTAAACTACCAGATGAGGAAGTTGTCTTGATATTAAGAGCTCATCCTATAACTCAGTTATCATGGGTATTTAATACTTTTATTTTGCTTTTACTTTTACTTGGAAGTAATTTTATAGCGGTTTATTTTTTAGATATCTTTAAAGTTCTGTTTTTAGACTTAATAATGTTGGTAACAATCTTTAATTACGCATGGTCAAATTTCTTAAAGTGGTTTTTTAATGTTGGTGTTGTGACAACGAAGAGGATAATTGACGTAGATTTTTATAGTATTTTAGTAAGAGAGACCAGCGGTACAAGAGTTGATAGGGTAGAAGATATAAGTGCTAATGTATCTGGATACTTAGGGTCACTTTTTAATTATGGCGATGTGATGGTTCAGACAGCGGGAGAGGAAACAAACTTAGAATTTTTACGTGTTCCAGAACCAGCGTTAGTAGTAAAAGCTATAAACAGCGTTATTAGAAGAGAATAAATATGATAAATTACCAAGATTTCTTAACACAGGATTTTGTTATCTCTTTTTTTTATAAAGCATTTGTAATTACACTAGCTATAATATATGTTTTTTACTCAATAGTGCTTGTAAGACAGGTTAAAGTTATGTTAGAGTTTATAAGAGGAAGAACCTATAACACAATGATTTTAATCTCAAAGCTGCAGATACTTTTATCTATTATCATATTAATATTAGCTATTTTTATTTAAAGACTATGTTTTTATCAGCAGGGTGGCGTGGTTTACAGAAGAACCATAGAGTGTCCAACTTTTTTAAGTTCTCAAACCTATTTTTTATAATTACGGTTGATATGGAAAACAGTGAAGCAACTGTCAACAAGTTTGCTAGGGATATTGAGTTACAAAACTTTAGACATTTATCTGATCTAGATGCCTTTATTTTTGAAGAGATAAAAAAACTCAATCTTCCTCCTGGAATTTCTCTTGCACTTGGTTTTATAAAGGATAACGGAACTGTGTATTTAAAGACTGTTGGAGAGGGAATTGTGTACTTAAGAAGAGGACGTAAGTTTGCAAAGATAATTGAGGGAGATAACTCAGCATCGGGAGTTATTCAGAATGACGATAAGTTTGTTTTTACAACAACTAGGTTAGTCGAAGCAATACAAGGTGAGGATAAGATTAAAAATATCACAGATGAAAAATTACCTGAGTCTATGGTTGAGAAATCAGCCCTCAACCTTAGCGTGATGGAAAGCAATCCTGGAAGTATATTATTTGTCAGAAAAGTTAAGGATGAGGATAATAGGTTTTCTCCCACTGTACCTTTAAAATTAGAACAACCATTTTCCAAATTTAAACTTGATAAAAAAATCAAGATAGGATTAGGCATTTTGGTTATAGTTTTTATCTCGGTATTGGTATTTCTCAGAATTCAAGGAGGAGGGTTGAAAAATGATAGAATCTTTAAGAACGCAAATAATCTAATAAGACAAGATTTGAATGAAGCTAAGAAATACTCTAACTCCGATGTGCAAAAGTCTCAGGAAGCAATTCAGAGAGCTAAAGACGAGTTAAGTAGTTTAAAGAAAGAGGTAGGAAAGGATTATCAACAGAAAATATCTTCTCTACAAGAGTTAATTAATAATACTGAAAAAGAAGTACTTGAGGCACAGATGGAAAAACCAAAAGAGTTTTATGATTTAACACTATTAGACAAGAATATAGAAGGTAAAAATCTAACGTTGTATGATAGTGACCTTTCGATACTAACTAATAATCAATTTATCTACACCTTGTCGTTAGATGACAAGGCTACTAAAAGATTTAAGAACGATGTTTTTAAGAGTGGACAGTTTGTAACAACTAACAATAATGGACTATTTGTGCTTGTAAAAGAAAAAGGTATTTATAAAGTTAATGACGATAAGAGCATAGAGTTGATTATTGAGGCCACTGATGATTGGAATGACGTTAAGGATTTTAAAGGGTATGGAAGCAATCTTTATATCTTGAGAGATGATAATATTTATAAATTTACACCTGTTAGTGCTGGATATTCTGGCGCTTTACAGTATTTCCCAGTAGATAAAGACCTAGAATCAGCGTCTTCGTTTGCCATAGATAAATATGTTTATGTTGCATTTTCGGACACGATTGTGCGTTATCTTTCAGGCAAAAAAGACGAGATTAAGTTTGAGTTCCCAAAAACTAGTTTTAAGATTTACAAGATCTTTACGAACAAAGATATTGATATGATTTATGTTTGGGATAAAGACAACGGAGAAACCTTTGTTTTTGATAAAGAGGGCGAGTATCAGAGATCAATACTATCAAGTGTTTTAAAAAAAGCATCAGATTTAGTCGCGTATAATGGAAAAATTTTTGTTGTTTATAAAAACAAGATTCTTACTTTAGAATAGATTATTCTTGAGAAGGTTTTGGGTTGTTGAAGTAGTCTTTCCCTTTAAGTATATCGCTTAGGTAAACACCGTTTATTTTGTAGGTAAAGTTTGAGTTAATATCTGTGTTGGCAAGATAGTAGTTAATATTATTCTCTCTCTTTTTTTGTAAAATCAGTGTCTTAGTCTTGTTATTTTCTACAACCAAGATTTTTATTTGTGGAGTAATTTTCACTCTTTTTAAGATATCAGATGCTTTAAGTGTTTTGAGTGTGTTAAGGAAGAAATCAACTCTCTCTTGTTTTACCTCTTTTCCATTTAGATACCAACCTTTGTTGTTTTTAGTTAGCGAAATATTTTCATTTGGTAACTTAATTTGAACTTTACTAATTTTATCTTCTGAGTTTATTAGATGTGGATTTAAATCTTTTAAATCGCTAATAGATGCTATATCTGGTACATCATTCACAATAAATACATCCTTTCCAACCCTGATGTAGTTGGAGTTAAGACCAAATGTTTTTCCTATATATATTTTGGCTAAGATTTTATGGCTCTTGTCATAAAGTACAATCTTGTTGTTGTTAACATCAAATTGGGCGTAGTTTTTTTGATTTCTTGAGACTAAGTTCTCTTTATCAAATGAGAGCATACTTGAAATAATTTCTTTAACACGGGAGTTATCTACTGGAAATAGCATTTGTTTATCTTTTTGATACCATTTCTGACCATTTCTGCTTAGAATGATTTTTTTATCCTTGGACTCGATATTTATTTCGTATACATCATTGCTTGTAAATTTAAACAGATTTTTATTAACAGCATCTTTTTTAAAAGGTGAATATACTTTCAAAAGATAAAAGAGTGCTAATAATACTGATATAACTACAACAGACAGAAGCTCTTTATTTAGTTTTCCCATACTTGAGAGTTAAATTTTAAGGAAATAAACTTGGTATGCTAATTACCCAACTTCCATCCGCAGCCTTTTTAACAACTCCCAAGATATTGCCTGCAAGGAAACCGAATAATGTGTATGTTATCACAACTATGAGCAAGCCAATAACCGCGTGTGTAATTTTAAGCTGAGCTTTAATTAATCTTTCTTTTTCTCCTTTAGACGCAATCCAGTCTAGACCTGCCCACAGAAGATAAAAGAGCAAAAGTATGCCGGCGATTATAATTGCATAATTTACAAACTTTGCGATAACACTTCCCATCAACCCTGCAAAGCCACTATTACCACTTGAACCAGATGCCGCGTTGTTAATTGCGTTGCACATGGGTCCAAAACATATATTTGTTGTCAGTATCATTTTTATCTTAGTCAGATTTGTAAACTTATATTTTTGTAAATTGTGGGTTAAGTATTGCATCCCAACGGCCAAACACTGTTATTCCAATAATAGCTGCCAGCAAAGGAGTTAGGACAATAATAACCAACCCTATCGCTGTATATGTCATTTTTAAATTTGCTTGTGCTACTTTCTTAGGATCACCATTAGCTGAGATGTATGAGTATCCTGCTAGTATGAAGTTAATTAGTGTAAATATTCCCGCGACAATTAATACTGCTTGTAGAGCAACATTGAGCATCTTAACCAGTCCTTCTTCTGGGCTGGTAAATGTTGGGGTTCCTATCGGAGGAGTAACTTGACCCATTACCGTAGGGACAGTGTCTGCTAATAATTTTAGTTTATTCATATATTTAATTTAATTATAACTTAGAAAGGAGAATTTGGACCTCCTATTCCTAAAAGACTTGCTATAAGCTTAACTAATAAATAACTTGCCAATATAATGCCAAAACCGATAAGGGACATATTCAAGGTAGCCTTAACCTTTTTCAGTTTATCTGGATTTCCGTCGCTTGACATATACTGAAAACCCATATATATGAGCATTAAGAATAACAAAACCCCTGCGACTAAAATTATATTAGGTATAATGACATTAAGAATCATTGCCAAGCTTGTAAATTGAGCAGGGGCAAAGTTACTAGAATCGATAGTAAGAGCATATACCATAGCGTTTTTAGTATATTAAAATTTAAAGAAGAAATCAATTTTATGTTTGAACCAAAATATAGAATTACTAACAAGATACTTGTTAACATATCAAAGATTGAGGCAGCGGAGGAGATTATTAAGAATTCGCCCCTTTTGCCTTTGTGGGAAAAAAAGTTTCGTGAAGACGCGATAGTTAGATCTGTTCATCACGGCACTCATATAGAAGGAAATCCCTTAGATAGAAATGATGCTCAGGATGTTCTGCAGGGTAAGAAAATAGCTGCAAGACCACGAGATGTCCAAGAAGTGATAAATTATAGAAGAGTTATAAGTTTAATTGATGAAGAGGCAAGAAGGCATTTAAGTAAAATAACCGAACAACTCATAAAAAAACTTCATAAAATAGTTACAAATCGTGTTTTATCAGAAGATAAATCTGGCGTTTACAGAACACAGAACGTAATTATCAGGAACTCAGCAACAGGAGAGATTACATTTAGACCACCACCATCGATAAAGGTACCTTTTCTAATGAAGGAGTTTGTGTATTGGTTAAATAAGTATGGAAGTGATGAGATACACCCGGTCATTAAAGCTGGGATTGCCCATCATGAGTTGGTCAGGATACATCCTTTTACTGATGGTAATGGTCGCGTAGCGAGAGTTTTAGCGACCTTAATATTGTTTCTTGGCGGGTATGATATTCGGCGTTTTTTTTCTTTAGAGGAGTATTATGATAAAGATGCTGTTTCTTATTATGAGAGCTTACAAAAAGCTTCAGCTGGTAATTTAACTGCGTGGTTAGAGTATTTTTCTTTAGGAGCAGCTGTTGAGTTTGAGAGAGTAAAAAAGAAGATATTGAAGATATCAAAAGATGTGAAGATGAAACAAAAGATTGGAGGAAAACAGCTTTTCTTGAATGAAAGACAGATTAAGATAATAGAGTATATACAGGAGGTAGGATACTTACAAAATAAGATGTTCTCAACACTTTTCCCTGATTTATCGGAAGATACTGTGTTGCGCGAGATAAAACCATTAGTAAATAATAACATTGTTAAGAAAATAGGGAGAACAAAATCTAGCAGATATATTTTGGCCTAATTAATCACATATGTTTTTTTCAAAAGTAGCTGAGTATTTCAAACAAATAGATAGAACTCAATCCCGTCTTGAGATAACAGATCTTTTATCATCTTTATTTAAAGAGCTAAGCGTAAGTGAAATACAGCCGACTCTCTATCTTTTACAGGGGCGTGTTGCTCCATTATATGAAAAAGTAGAGTTTGGTATGGGTGAGAAAATAATCTTGAAAAGTTTATCCTTAGCCCTAAGTCTTGATTCGAGCTATTTGAATAAAGAGTATAAAAGAGTTGGAGATTTAGGTCAGGTAGTAGAAAACTTTAAAAAACAAATAACCTCTTTTGATAGGCGAGATTTGCAGGTAATTGAGGTATATCGAGAGCTTAAGAAAATGGCCTTGGCGAGTGGTACTGGCTCTCAAGAAACGAAGATAAAGATACTTGCTAGTTTAATTAGACAACTAGACCCACTTTCTTGTAAATATTTAATAAGAATTCCTTTGGGGAACTTACGTTTAGGGTTTTCTGATATGACTGTTTTAGATGCATTTTCTTGGATGATAAAAGGAGATAAGAGTTTAAGACCAACTATAGAGAGGGCTTACCATTTGCGACCGGATTTAGGGTATTTAGGTTTTTTGATTAAAAAAAGTGGGGTTGATGAGTTACAAAATGTTCGCCCTGAAATATTTACGCCGATCTTAATGATGAGAGCAGAGAGATTATCTTCAGCAAAAGAAATTATTAAAAAGATTGGTAAGTGTATAGTTGAGCCGAAGTTTGATGGTTTTCGTCTCCAGGTGCATTACTCGAAAAAAGACAAAAGGGTTAGATTGTTTTCTCGCAATCTGGAGGATGTAACCCATATGTATCCCGATATTGTGAGAGGAGTTATTAAGGAGGTTGTTGCAGATGAGGTTATTTTAGAAGGAGAAGCTATAGGTTTTGATGTTGACACAGAAACGTTTCTACCTTTTCAGGCCACGGTGCAAAGAAGAAGGAAATATGATGTTGAGGAAAAAGCCAAGGAGATTCCTCTCAAATTGTTTGTTTTTGAACTTCTATATCTTAATGGTGACGATTACACAAATAAGCCCTTTAAAGAAAGAAGGAGAGCTTTAGAGACCGTGATCAAGTCATCAATAAATGTAGCAAAGAGCACTATTTTTAAGACTAAAGAGATAATTACAGATGATCCTAAAAAACTAGAGTTAGAGTTTGAGGAATCGGTAGCCGATGGTTTGGAAGGTATAGTGGCAAAAAAGATAGACGGAGTATATCAACCGGGAGCGCGAGGATGGAACTGGATAAAGTTTAAAAGAAGCTACTCTTCTAAACTTGAGGACACGATAGATGTTTTAGTTATGGGTTATGACTATGGTAAAGGAAAAAGAACAGGGTTTGGAATAGGTGCTTTTTTAGTTGGAGTATATGATAGGAAAAATGATAGTTTCAAGACGGTCGCTAAAGTAGGAACAGGTTTAACAGATGACGAGTGGAAAAAAATGGTTAAGAAATGCCGTATGTTCCAGACAAAAACAAAGCCAGCTATTTATGAAGTGGATAAACAGGTCATACCTGATGTCTGGATAAAACCATCGATTGTTGTTGAGATTTTAGCAGATGAGGTGAGTCGTTCACCTGTTCACACAGCTGGAAGAAAGATGAGAGCAACAAAAAGTGGCCAAGGACTAGAGGTGGATGTTCCTGGTTTTGCTCTAAGATTTCCTCGTTTACAAAGGTTTAGAAATGATAAAAGACCAGAGGATGTAACAACACTAACTGAGTTACAAGAAATGTTTAGAGAACAGAAAAAGTAAGATCTTCTCAACTACACCCACGATTTAATTTAGATTATTTTTTTATACTTCATCACAGTCTTAACAGCTCGAATTGGGTATTCAATAAAGAAGGATGCGGGATGTTTTTTTATTCTTCTTGCTGATATATGATTAACAAGGTCATAATCATACTTAATTCTTCCCCCTGCAAGCAGGATATTAAGACCTAGATCAATATCTTCATGTACTTGTTTATCATCAAGACAAACTTTGTCTCTAACTTTCTGCCAAATCTTTACTGTTAAAGCCATGTTCGGACCAATAAGAGTGGGTCCATTTTGTACTAATCTCATAATCTTTAAGAACTCTTTCGCAGGTAGATCTGTTTTAAAAGGTAGATCATAAAACACAACGGGACCAGTTAAAGCATCAATCTTTTCTTGTAAGAAATTATTTTTAATTTTACTTATCCAATCTTTAGGAACTATAGCATCTGCATCTGTCCTAGCAATAACACCATTCTTTACTGAATCAAATCCTTTATTTCTTGCAGGAATCATACCTTGCTTCTTTTCTTTAATTACTTTAACAGGGAACTTTTTAGCAATTTGAATGGTGTTATCGGTACAGTTATTGTCAACAATGATTATTTCATCAGCTGGCTCAGTTTGTCCGAGCAGAGATTGAAGACACTTTCCAATATATCTTTCTTCGTTATACACAGGAATCACCACAGAAATTTTCATGTGATTATTATATAATTTTGATTACAGTATGAAAAGCAAGCTTTCAATAATTATTCCCACCTTGAATGAATCTAAACATCTACCCCTGCTATTAAAAGACTTATCTAAACAAACAAATAGAGATTTTGAGGTAATTGTTGTTGATGGAGATTCGGACGATGATACCCGTTCTGTTGCTGAAGGTTTTAACAAAACCATTCAGATAACTGTTATCAACGCGCATAAAAGACACCTCTCATATCAGAGAAATTTAGGAGCGGAGCATGCTAAGGGGGATTATGTTGTGTTTATAGATGCAGATTCTAGAGTGAGGAGAAGTTTTGTTAATAGCATTTTTAGAGTTTTAAAGAAGCAAAAACATCTTGTTATATTACCTGTGTTTGATACAAATGTTAGCGGTGTTGCAGAAAAGACCCTTTTTTCTGTGACTAATTATATGCTTGATATCTCACAGCTTTTGAGGCTACCTTTTACTCCTGGAGCCTGTTTAATCTTCGAAAAACATTTTTTTCTGTTTGTTGGAGGATTCAGAATTACAAAAAAACAGAAGAAGAAAAAATTGTTTCCAGAAGATGTAGATATATTAAAGCGGGTATTAGCTTGTGGAGTTATTCCTTACCTCGCTTCCGAGGTAAAGTTTTCTTTTTCTATGCGTAGGTTTAAAAAAGAAGGATTTTTAAAGGTGTTCACAACTTACACTTTAAGTGCTATTAATATGCTCACAAGAGGGAAAATGGATTTCGATATAGAGTATAGAATGGGGGGAGACTACTATAAAAGAAGACTTCGAGTTGATAAGAAATCTGATTTAGTTAATAAATTAAAGACAATGCTTTCTCGAGTTAAGAAAATATTAGAGTAGGGTTTTTGTCAGTGTAAATTTAGAAATAACTGGATAGTGATCAGAGCTCATTTTCTCAAGTCTCACAGTGCTAACTTTTTTAATGTTACGGTATAAGATATAGTCTAACTTCACTTTTGCTGAAAATATTTTTAGAACCCTTGTTAAATTTGTGTAGTTAATGTTATTGGTTGCTTCTTTTAGGTTATATCGTTCTATTATTTTTTCGAACCTCTTTTTGTTATACATAAAGTTAAAATCACCCGCGATAATAATAGGCTCCTGTTTTGAGTTAATAGTGGATAAAAATGAGTTCATTTGTTTAATTCTTGTCCCGTTGCTACTCACTAGATGTGTAAGATGCACATTGTATACTGTTAGAGGTTTATTTTCTTTTTTAAACTCTAAGTACGTTTGTAGGACTGTTCTTGACTTGTTTCCTCCTTTGAGTATGAAAAGTAGTATCTCATACATACTTCGTGGTAAATTAAGGACAAGATTTTTTTTAACAGAAAATTTTTTAGAGTTATAGTATGTTGCTACACCGAAAATTTTTCCAAACTTAACAAATGAGTTAGAAAAATCAGCGAGTTTGAGTCCAAGCGTAGTTGATATTTTATTTAGGTTACTGATCTCTGTGTCGACTTCTTGTAGACAAACAATATCTATGTTTGGATTTTCCTGCAAGATAAGTTTTAGATCACCTATTCCTTTATTAAATAACGTATTGTATGTTAACAAAGTTACTTTCATAACTAGTAGGGATTATAGCAAAAAACCCCAAAAAACATTGTATGTTAGTCTTTTCAAAGTTATCCACACAGTTGTTGATAAATATTAGAGATTGTTACACCAGTCTTTTCTATAGTTTATAAACTATAGGACTACTTATAGTAGTTAGTTAATAAACTATAGGACTTGACAAAGAAAGAAAAGTTATTTATTATTAAGCTATGGAATTACGAAAGAAGAAAAAAATAATGAAGTTAAAGATCTCTGTCAAAAGGGATGTTGGTTTTGCCAAAAGAGAGTTAGGAAAGATTGCACGTAAAAAACTAAATTTGCCGTTTAAATTATTTACTTTATAAAAAAGAAGGGCATTACTACCGCTCATTTTTTTAAGGTTATGACGAGTAGTAATGCCCTTCTCTTTGCCAATATTTATTTCGAAAAACAGAATAGCACAAGAATATTTTAAAGTCAAGAACTTATGTAGTATTACTTTATCATGTACAGAGAGGCTTGGCCGTTTGATGACGTGAATATTTTATAAGCAACCTGGCTGAATTTTTCTTCATTTAACTGAGGATATTTTTCTCTTTCTAAGGGAGAGACGACGATGTATTTAATATGGTATTTTCTTGCCATTGCTAACACAACATTTGGATCACTGGTTGCGTAGAAGGTTTGAATTTCTGGTATCCTTTTGCCAACAACATTCGCTGATCCTCGCCATAACCACTCATGCACCTGCCAACCGGCAACCGTAGGTAAGCCAGTGTAAGCTGAAACGGAGTTATAGTCTGTGTACGAGTCTCCTTGAGCTTCTATAATTATTGGTTGTCCTACGATATTATGATTGACAAACTCAATAATTTCTTTTATCGCAGGGTGTTGTGTCTTCATCCACTTAGAACCATCTAAATCGGCTTTTTTATTTAATTTTCCGTAGTATGAAGTGATGGCAAAATATGGATATATCACAACAAGCATTGTTAACGCAGAGAAAATGAGTTTAACTATTACCCAACGTATTTTTTTTAATTTTGTCTTTTTGACTAGTGCTATTGTGTACACAGTTGCAATACTCATCATTATAAAAGCCTGATATCCTAGTTTAAACATAGTATTTGCTCTGAAATAACCAGGATAGATATCTTTAGCATAAAAAAACTCAGGTATTATTATTAAAATTGTTCCTACAAAAAACAAAGAGAACACAAATAAAGCAACCTCGCTAATCTTTTTCTTTTTTATATTAAGTGATAGGAATGTTACAAAACCAAACCAGAAAAATCCCCATAAGACTAAGAGCATCCAGAGAGGCGATATCTGACAATTTTCAGACAAAAACACAAGTGGCCCAATGTGCTTAATTGAGGATAAGAAAGACGGAGGACAGTTTAACCCAATTTTATTAGAGAAAGGTGAAAAGTGAGATGAAAAAGGATAAGAAAAGACCAAAAATGACGCTATCAAGGTAATTAGTCCTAAGAAAGTTTTTCTATTAAATCCTTTTATAAATAAAAGAATGAATGAGAAATATAACAGATATATTGGACCATCAAATGCATTTGTCATATAGTGAATAGCTATAAGAAATCCAAATATTGCCCCTAAGAAATATGACTCAAGTTTTAACTTAAAAACAAGCAGGTAGGATAAAGCTAATGTTAAAAGTACAATTGGAATATCGAACACATGTCCATGTAGATCGGCTACGACGTATGAGTATGCTGGAAATTCATGTATTGTGTGATATATAAATCGTGTTGCATTTGGATACCAATATTTTTCTGGGTGAGGTACTAAAGTAAATATTTTCCAAAAAGGTAGAGGATTATTAGCATCGTATCCTTTTGTGAAAACATATATTGTGTGGAGATTTCCGCCTAAGTTAGCAATAAAAGCTCCAAATAAGCCGAACAGAATAACAAAAAAATTAGAAACCTTTTTAAAACTGTTTTTAATAAGCGTTGTTACGATGGAAAACACCTCTGTTATGCCTAAACCGAACAAAGTTGCCAGTATGAGATTATAACCAAACTTGGAAGGAATATTGCTTAGTTTTATAAGAACAGCTCCTGTTAAATGACCGAAGTAGTAATAATTAATTGGATACCCTTTAGGATGAGTAGGATCTGCAGATAACCACATATCTAATGGAGGAAGATGTTTGGATCTGAGAATTGAGTTCATAAAACCAAAGTCCATAAATTTTTCTAACCCATGTATTGATGGTTCTTGTCCTCGAACAAAGATCCAAAAAGCGAAACTTAGTATAAATAAGATCTCAACTCCAACAATCTTTTTTATCGATTTTTTTTCTAATAACTTGAACTTGGGAAAGTATTTAGAAATTAAAAAGTACTCAAGTGTGGCAAAAGTAAAAAGAGATGTAAAAAGAAAGACCCTTGTAAATTCGAACAGCTGTGTTGCTACCAATGTAAAATAGCTCAGTAACACAATTGATACTATTTTTGAGAAAGCATAACCATCATCAAAGAAAGTGCGACCAAGTACTAGTTTTACCAACGGGTAGAAAACTATTCCTAACCAGAATAGGTAAATATACCATGTGATAGCATACCCAAGTGACGATAGTTCCATTCTTATAAATTACATTTTTTAAATTGAGTTTTCAACCTCTTTTCCATATAATTAACTCGTTAAATATTCATTTTAATACATTAAGATACATGGACAAAAAATATAGATATAAGGATGTTGATAAGAAAATATATGAGATGTGGGAAAAGAAAAAATATTTTAAAGCCAATCCTAACTCTAAAAAGAGACCTTTTTGTATAATACTTCCTCCACCAAACGCAAATGCTAATTTACACCTTGGTCACGCGATGTATGTTTACGAGGATATAATGATACGTTTTTACAAATTGCGAGGTTTTGAGTCTTTTTGGTTGCCAGGAGCCGATCACGCTGGTTTTGAGACTTGGTATGTTTTTGAAAAACATCTAAAAAAGAAAGGTAAATCTAGGTTTGATTATAAAAGAGAAGAGTTGTTTAAAATGGTGTGGGAGTTTGTTATGCAGAACAAGAATAATATGGAGGAACAGTTGAAAAGGCTTGGGTTTTCCTTAGATTGGGAGAGAAAAAAATTTACTCTTGATGAGGATATAGTACAGATTGTGTACAAAACTTTTAAAAAACTGTTTGATGATAACTTGGTTTACAGGGGTAAAAAACTTGTTAATTACTGTGTTAAGTGTGGAACCTCGTTTTCTGATTTAGAGGTAACCTATAAAGACGTCAAGGGAAAATTATGGTTTATATTGTACAAGTTAGAGAACAGTGATAAGGGTTTGGTAGTTGCCACAACAAGGCCTGAAACTTTGTTTGGAGACGTTGCTGTTGCAGTGCACCCAGATGATAAGCGTTATAAAAAATTTATAGGAAAAAAAGTAATACTTCCCTTTATCAATAAAAAGATTCCGGTTATAGCTGATGAGATGGTTGATATGAAGTTTGGTACTGGAGTTGTAAAAATAACACCTGCTCATGATAGCAATGATTGGTTAGTGGGAGAGCGTCATAATTTACCATTTGTTCAGGTTATAGACTTTAATGGAAAGTTAAATGAACATGCTGGAGAGTTTTCTGGCCTGCACATAAAGAAAGCAAGGCCACTTATAGTACAGAGATTAGAAGATCAAAAACTTCTTGTAAAAGTAAAAGACTACGAACATAGAGTTGGTCACTGTTATAAGTGTGGTTCTGTAATAGAACCATTACCAAAAGAGCAGTGGTTTATAAAGATAAAACCTCTAGCTCAAAAAGCAAAAGACGCAATTTTAAAAGATGAGATCGAGATATATCCACATCGTTTTAAGAAGATACTTTTAGATTGGTTGGATAAATTTTATGACTGGAACATCTCTAGACAGATAGTTTGGGGAATGCAGATACCTGCTTACTTTTGTAAGTCACAAAAAAAGTGGTTTGTGTCTGTAAATAAACCTAGTAAATGTCTTGTTTGCGGTAAGGATGACTTTGTTCAAGACACAGATACATTTGATACCTGGTTTTCATCTGGTCAATGGCCATTTGCAACCCTACAGGCATTGGGTAAAGAGTTTTTTAATTTTTTTTATCCCACATCCGTTATGGAAACAGGTTATGATATTTTGCCATGGTGGGTTGCAAGGATGATAATGTTTGGTATTTATATTACTGGGAGTGTTCCATTTAAGAACGTTTATCTTCATGGATTAGTTCGTGATAGTAAGGGCCAGAAGATGAGCAAGAGCAAGGGTAATGTTGTTAATCCTATGGATGTGATTGATAAATATGGAGCCGATGCATTGCGAGCCTCTCTGGTTTTTGAGACAGCTCAGGGAGGAGACGTTGTTTTTTCGGATAATAAAGTTAGAAGTATGCGTAATTTTGCTAACAAAATTTGGAATATTGGTAGATTTATTTATTTACAACACACATTAACAGAGAGAGATAGTTTAGATAAAGATGTGGTTAATGGTGATAAACACATAAAGGATTTAGAGAAGGAAAGTTCTAAGTTCAAAAAAAGATACATGCAACTTATGGAGAAATATAAGTTTGGTCAAGCTTTTGATGAGCTGTATGAATTTGTTTGGCATAGAGTGGCAGATTATTACATAGAACAGTTGAAAGAATCGTTAAGAAGTGGTAACATTGAGGTTCTAGAAAGGTTAACAAATATTTATTTTGAGCTGTTAAAGATGCTTCATCCTTTTATGCCTTTTGTAACAGAGGCAGTGTGGATGAATCTAAACAAGAGCAATAAATCTATTTTAGAAACAACTTTATAAATTCACTAATTAATAATGAAAAGAACATATCAACCTAAAAAGAAAAGACGTAAGAAAGTTCATGGATTTCTCTCTCGTATGAAAACAAGAGGAGGAAGAAGGGTAATCTCGTCTAGAAGAGCAAAAGGTAAAAAAAAGTTAACCGTTTAACAACTATCAAACATAATGTCTAATCCAAATATTTTTACAACAATCTTTGTTTTTCCAATACTTAATGTTTTAATACTTTTTTATAAGGCGCTGGAGATAATCAAGATTCCTGGAGCATTAGGGTTCTCAATATTGCTATTAACAGTCTTGGTTAGAGTGATATTACACCCTTTTTTCAAGTCTCAGATAGAAACTGCCAAGAAGATGCAGGACATCAAACCACATCTTGACAAATTGTCCAAAAAACATAAAAAGAACCCAAAGAAACTTCAAGAAGAGCAGATGAAGCTTTATAAAGAGATGGGTATTAATCCTGCCAGTGGATGTTTGTTAATGATAATCCAGGTACCAATTTTTATTGGCCTATATCAAACTCTCTCTATGCTTTTGGTTAACACAGACTTAACAAAGATTGTTACAGATATTAATAATGCACTATATTTTTCTTTTTTGAGAATAAACTCTATTAATCCATGGTTTTTTGGAATTAATTTAGCAATATCTCCATCTAAAGCAAACAATGTTTTTTATCTTTTGATTCCCTTAGTAATAGGAGTTTTACAGTATTATCAGAGTATTGTTACATTACCATCAAACAAGAATGAAAAGAAAGATGATAAAGTGAATAAAGACAAGAAGAAGAGTGAGCCAGATTTTCAAAAGGCAATGGGAACGCAGTTTAAGATAATCTTTCCCTTAATGATAGGTTGGTTTGCTTACACCCTTCCTGTTGGTTTATCTGTTTACTGGGGAATATTTTCTGTATTTACTATAATGCAGTATAGAAGTATGCAAAAAAAATCTCCTGAAGTAGTTACTTCGGGAAAAAATTAAAAGTTTGGGTTAAAAAATATGGATAAAAAAGAAATTTTGAAAAAGGAAGCACAAGAAATAGTTTCTAAGTTAATAGATAAGTTTGAGATAGAGGTTATTCAAGAGGACGAATTTTATAGATTAATCATAAAGACAGAGGAAGAAGCGTCTACTGTTATTGGAAGATATGGAGAGACAATTCGTGCGTTGCAAAGACTACTTGAGGTTATAATGTTCAAGAAGCTTGGTGAGAAGATGGAGATCTTGGTTGATGTTAACGATTTTAGGGTAAAGCAAAGAGAGAGATTAGAAGGAAAAGCTAAAGAATGGGCAGATCAGGTTATCTCAGAGGATAGGTCTATTTATATACGAAACCTTAGTCCTTATGAGAGAAAGATTGTTCACGAGTTCATAAGTGCTAATTATGACGATTTAACAACATCTTCAATAGGAATGGGTAGAGGAAGAAAGCTTATAATAGAAAAGAAAAAATAAAATCCGGACCACATTCAGACATCATACTAGAGCATAATATTCTTCTTTTAATGGCGTAATGGCACTACAGGGTGTAAAATATAAGTATGGAGATTAGAAATGGGCGTGAGTTTATTAACTCCGCAAAACAAGACGCGAGAAGAGCACTAGACTCTTTACTAAGGAGAAGGAGTGCTGACACTCCAGAGATAATTAGAGATAGGAAAGAAATGGTTGAGAGAGGCGTTCAGAATAAGTTTAAGAAGGCAAAAAAAGAGGTAAGAGATATGAGAAAGGCTGATGAAAAAGGTCGTGAAGTAACTAATAAAGGGGAAAAACAAAAGAAGATAGTAAAAAGTTTTGCTGAATTAGTTGCCGCAACTGAGAAAGGTTTAGATGTAGTTCCTCAACAAGTTAGACCTATTTTACAGGAACTTGCCTCAAGAGATCTAAACTATGCCGCTGTAGAGTCAAGCCTCTATTTTTTAGGGGACTACTTTACTGGAGACAAGCAGATCGCCTCAGGTGGAAGGTTTACCGATGAGTTTAGATCTGATATACAAAGTTTTATGCTTGATAATCACTACACTGCTGAGATGATTTTGGACGCAATTAATAAGCACAGAGGCGAGTATGGAGTAACCTATGATGAAATACAAATACTGAAAGGTGAAAAAAGAGAATCAGGAGCAACCAGTAAGAAAACGGGTTTTGATAAGATTGAGAGGTATTATAAAGACTCGAGAGTATTAGGCGAGGAGTTAAAGGACTATCTTAAGTATGGGATTAGGTTTAATGAAGGAGTATTGGAGGTTGAAGTGAGAAGCGAACGTGGTTGTGACTCTGATCCAGGTCTTCCAGATTGTACTCCTGAAGCTATCAGAGCTGGTGTTGAGTCTAGAAAATCTGTGTTGATAGCAGATATCAGAATGTTGGTTACAGATGTGCCTAAACCGGGAGAAAAAGTAGATAGTGTAAAGAGGAGAAAAATGCAGGAAGTTGATAGATTAAGAGGACTAGGATATATAGACAATGATACAGCGGATAAATTAAAGGAATTTGTGGGAAGATATACTGTAATGACAGAGAAATATGCCGATATTGATCAGATATTAGCTGGTAACAGTCTATCGATGACAGCAAGAACTTTCAAAATCACAATTAGTGAAGAAGGAAACAGGATTATGCGTCTAATAGATAATCCCGCCATTTTTGATAGTGAAATAAAAGATCCTGGTTCTTTTTATCACAAAAGGTATGTAGTAAATGGCAGGATAGACTTTGCAAAGTTGTATGATGATATTCTTAATTTAGGAGAGGAAGTTATCAGCATGATTGATTACACGCCTGATCAAAACTTTGATGCGAGCTTTAGTCCTTATTATGAGGGGGCTTTTTATAAACAGTTAATAAGGAGAGTTCAGCAACTAGGAGAAGAGTTAGATAAGTTTGAACTGGGAAGCAGTATTGTAGAGGTGGAGGACACAATGTTATTAGCCAACCCTAATCAAGATGGAATAGGAGGAGAAGAGAGGATGTCGTATCGCGTTAGGAAACGAAAAACACTTGCGGAGGCGTTTAGAGAGGATATGTCCTCTGGACTAGCTAAGCTTCTTAAGGTAAATAGGTCCTTACATGATATAGAGTACATCGTTGATAATGGGTTGGGTTGGGATAAATTAGCACAATTTGTTGGCACATTAAGTTCGGAAGATGTCGATTGGTTGTTCAGCCGAGACCCAGAGCTTATTGCTGCTTATCAGTTATATATCCAAAACTTAAAGAACAGAGTAGCGTTGAATAACAGGATTATAGATGTAGACTTTGGTAAAAAAACATCGGAAGGATTTGACAATGAACAGCTCATAACACGCAATCAGCTTTTAGCTATGCGTGGTGATGATAGCGGTATTGCGGGTCGTAGAGTAGCAAGAAAGGTTAGGTTAGCCACAGCTATAGCAAAAGGCTTTAGTGGTGAGTTTTGGGGTGTCCTCATGACCTCTTCTATGCCTATGAGCTATGAAGGAAACTTGGTTTACGACAGTGAAGGAAGGGTAATAGGGGTAAAGCACAAACAAAAGGCTATCTTTACAGGTCCGCATCACTCAGGTGTGGAAAAGATGTTAATGGGCATAGATCCTGTTAAGATGTGGGAAAGATTTGGAGATTTACCTCACTGGGCTCCAATGTTAAGATTTATGTTTATGCCTCGAGATACTGCTAAGTATGAGGGTTGGGATCATACATTGGTATATGAAGTAGGAGATAAGTATAAAGAGGCTTTTTTTATGGGAGCAGATGAGGACTTTCTTGAGTTCTTAAAAGATCATGTTTTAATGGCAGATGTTTTGAGAGTGCCTTCTATAGATATTTTCCAAAGATTAGGATGGAGACCTATGCAGTACAAGGCCTTTTTAAGGTTTAAGGAAAGTGAGGTTGCAGGACGAAGAATTGATTTTCAAAAAAGTTTAGCTACTATGATGGCCGCCGGAACTTTACCCACAAGAGTTTTTATTGACCACCTTGAGGATGTTGTTAAGGAAGCAGGATTTATAGATATCTCTACTTTGCCTGATGATATGTCTGGAAATATCAAACGTTTATTTTCAAGGTTAAATACCGGAGCAATAACTGATGATGAAAAAAAGATACTTACCCAGTTTATGTATGAAAGATATATCTTTAAAAGGGCACTTAATACATCACCTACACGTGTAATTGGTTTTGAACGAAGAGTGTACACTCCGAAAAAGGAAAGTTTAGTTGGAGAAGACTTACAGGCTTTTTTGATGAGAGAATATCCCGACATCAATCCCGGACTTATACGAAACAAGATACTTCCTTTGTATATAGAGGCTATAAACATAGCTGAAAAAAATAAGTGGGTGAAGAATAAGAACAAAGCACTTGAGATATTGCAAAATAGCAATGCGTCTCCAGCAGAGGTTAAGAAAGCATATGGGCTACTTGATTATACATTTTCACTTGAGGATTTGCTAAATCCTGAGGTACAAAAACAGGTAAACAAATATTTCGAGAAGATGGTAAATGTAACAATACTACAGTATCAAGGTAGAGATATAGAGTTGAGTAAGATAATTACTCCAGAGAAATTTAGAACAACACTACCAGGTTTTTTTACGGAGATGAGAAACAGTATTAACAAAACAAGAGTTAGAGGCAAAGGTGAGCGTAATTATTTGAAAGAACCAAAAGGAATACGTTACTCAGCTGATATCACTCTCGAAGAAAGATTTTATCACTGGGCGCACCACCTAAAGATTCTTGATTATGATTTAGGAGCTGATGATCTGGATTTCAGACTTTTTGCCATGGAGCAGGCAGGAAGAAATGTGCACGGTAGAAGCTTTGGGGATACGGCTAATGTTGCTAAAGAGATAGTTCCAAGTATGCAAAAATTATTTTTAGATAGGGTTGCTGACTTTACTAAACAGGAATTTAAGGATAATAATAAAATGATGGAGTATGTTGGAAAAGAGATTATCCCGTTAGCTCACAAGATTACAGATGTGATGGATAAGTATGCAGGAAAGCCTGCTGCAGATGAGATGGCAATAAGACTGGCTCAGGCATTCCGTAGAGCTGTAGGTGAGGACTCTGATTATGATAATTTATTTATTGGATGGGCAAAGAGAAGAATACATAGAGCGTATAGACTGAGAGAACAAAGTTTACTTCAAGATTTTTTCCCGTCAACTTATGAAAGGCCAACGACAGCTCTGAATGCTGGACAACAAAAGATGGTGGAATTGGCTATAGCTAATGCCTGCAACGTTCCATTGAGAAAAGAAAATCCCGATGGATATGAAACTAAAACTGCAAAATTGTTAGGCATAAAGCTTTTTAAGTATAGAAAAAAGAAAACAAAGGAAAATAAATTTTCTATAGAAGGGAGTCTTAAGCCCGCGGAAGGTTTTACGTTTGGCAGGGAGTTGTTGAATAGGTATGGACCAATAGCAACGATAGCTCTTTTAATGATTTTAATTATGCTCATTCGTCAAGCTTTGAAAAAAGACAAAGAATAGTCTACAATTTTTTGTATGCACACTAAGTTGCTTAAGTTAACAGCACTGTTGATTTTGGTTATTCTTTTTAATTTGGTGCGTGTTAGCTCTATTTTTGCATTACCAACTTATACTCCTGTTCCCATTCCTTCCACATATTTTGCGACTCCTACTTTAACTGGTCCTATTACGATAACAGGAGGTGGAACGGTTATACCGGTAAGCGGTGCGCCTGTTATTGTAGCACCAGGTGATAGTGTTCCGATGGAGACCTGCGGGATAGCTGGTGATCCAGCTAAACAACAGTGTTGCTTTACCCCAAAAAGGGGAATAATTGGTTTTAGCATACTGAAAAAAATTCCATATGTGGGAGATTGGTTGGGGATTGTAGATACTGCTTTAGGGGCTTTTAGCGGTGTGCAGGCACCATGTATTTATGGACATCCTGATAGAAAAAATTACAAGGATCCTATGTGTAAATGTGTTTTGGATTTAACACCCTCTCCGGTGAAAAAGATTAAAGAGATGTGTAAAAAATATGTTCCTACACTAAGACCAGGAGTTCCTTCTCAGGTTAGAGCTAAGGCTCAAAAAATGTCGGATGCATGTATAGATTGTGCTGTTAACAAATCAGGATATTGGTCTGGTATAGGATGTATTCCTTTGACTGTGGGTGGAGTGGTAGGATTTTTTATGGTAAAGGTCGGTATGAGTTTAGGTGGAATTTTAGCTTTGTTATGTATAATTTATGGTGCTATCAGTTTGCAGTTATCGCAAGGCAACCCTGAAAAAGTTAAAAAAGCAAGAGAACTTATAACATCTTGTGTTTTAGGATTAATTCTCATAATATCTTCTGTGTTTATACTCAAAGTAATAGGTGTAGATATCTTGAGAATTCCTGGTTTTACTTAGTTCGTCTTAATCAAATCTATAGTTTTGTAAATTACAAAGAAGGTTTATTTTTTTCCTCCAATGGCTCCGCTATGAGGAAACTCTATGTTTAAAGTGTTTTTAAGTATTTTGGCTACAGGACCAATATAAGCTGCTGTTGAGGCAAAGCCCATACCTGTCTGGAATCCAGACCCCAAGCTACCAACTCCTCCAAAGAAAACACCTGGAGAGAACTTTGGCATCGGAATTGGTTTTGGATTGAGCAGCTTTTTAGCTAACTTTATTAGGTCAGGGGTCATAAAAAGAACAGTCATTGAGATTAGAAGTGAAAGAGCATCGGGATCCATACCCTTAGTAAATGGAGGATGAAATATATTAGGAGAGGTGACATTAATCACATTTAACAACGTGTGACCTGTTAAAAGTATTGTTACCAGGATAGGAAATGTGAGGAGTTCAACGGTTAATCCTTTTAACCAGCTTGAGAATGCGTTGTTCCCTGGAATTGCGTTAAACATTATTAGGAGAGGAGAGAATATAATAAGAAGGATAATATTAACATAAGCAACCAAGACCATAATCAGTACTCTAAAGGCCAAGAATAATATTGTTAGAAAAATAATTATCCCTATTAGTAGTGGACCTAAAATAAATGCTAACGCGACAGCTAATATTATTTCAGGACCATATATTAATAAGTCTGCGATGCCGTGAACAATTTTACTTGCAATTGCTACATCTGCTATCAAAATACCTAGTTTCCCCTCTATTTTGCTAATAAGATCTGTAAGCCAGTTGTAAATTTTCGCATTGTTTACCATTGGCAACGTTATAAATATCGTTGTTGGGATAACAACGGCCACTCTAAACAAAGCTCCCCACCAGCGGTTGAATATATCAAGCATTAAAGGTCCGATAGCAAAAATTGTTTTAACATCTTTAAACAATCCTCGACCGCCTAATAGTTTACCTAAAATTGTTGCGGGGTTAGCCTCAAGATATGAGCTTATTTCCTGTGACGTTTTAGCAGCGTCAAGTCCATTGATATGTGAGAAAATACTCACAATAATCGCAGTTGAAATGTACATTAAATCTATTAATAGTCCCGCAATAGCAAAAGAGAAGGTTACCATAATTATGGTAACTATTATTCGAGGTAGAGAATTTTCTAGTGTTACTATAGTTTGAGGGTTAACCTTCATTCTAAACATAACCATAAAGCCTATTGTTACAAGTACTAAGACTAGTAGAACAAAGGAAATATTTCTGAATGTTAACCAGATTATGGAATAAGTTTGTATACTAGCGAAACCTATCCCTGTTGCGTAAGTTTTAGGTATAAACCCTGCATTTTGTAAACTGTTGGCAGCCCAGGTGGAAAAGGAAGCAGGAGGGTATAGATATGGCATTATTGTAATTGTGGAGAAGAATTTCCCCAAAGATTTAGTTCTTTGAATGGCTAATTTTTTTTCTGTTTGGGATGAGCAGTATTTCTCGTCCAGAAAACACCTCATTTTTACATATAGTTCTTTTTTTTGTTGATTCTTTTCGATGGAGGTAGGAATATATAAACTCTGTTGACCTTGATGAGTAATGGTTTGTTGTGGAGATAAGACTATAAATGCTATTATTATAATAACATAAGTTGCAACAATAAAAATCACCTTTTTAGAAAATTTTAGTGACTTTTTTATTAGAAACCAAATATATTCCAACATAATTTCATTATAAACAAAAACTAAACCTTATTACAATTTAGTATTTAAAAATATTATCCTCCGTATTGTGACCATACATACTCACAGTATGTTTTACTGCCTAACCTTTTGTATTTACTCGAACAATTCCCATAATAATTTTTAACAGCTCGGTATGTTTCTTCCTTGGTCCAGCCAGTCGTTTTTTGAACTTTGCCAAGTTTTTTTAACTTCATTGCAGCTGCATACAGATTATCTCTAAGATTACATGGATTAGGTTGATGAGTATATCTGCCATACTCTTGCACAGCATTACCATACAAAGCCCAGTCATTAGGACAGCCTCCTTGAGTGCTAAGACAAATACCATTACTACAACATAAAGCGCAGGATGGTGAGCCGTTAGAATCAATTCCTATAGATAATCTCATTGGCCCTGTTAAGGAACACTTATCAGGACCACAATCAGGGATAATGCTTCCTGGCGTTGAGTATTTAGTTATTTCTTTGGATGAATAAGTTAAGATAGGTGAGTAATCTATATAAACCATTGCTTCTAAGACTTTTGGAGGAACTCCAACATTCATACCAACTTCATATATTAAATCAGATAAGTTATAGACTGTGTTTAGTTGTCTAACTGGTGTTGGGGTGAGTGTAGGTGTTGGTGTTCCTGGGTTGTTTTTCTTCTCAATTTTTTCTACTTGATTATTGAGTGTAAAAAGGTATGTGGCCAAATTTTCTAAAGACTTAAGTTGTCTTTGTTGATAGTTGGGAGTTGGTTCTGGAGTTATTTCAAATAAATCTTTATTTTTTTTAAAAAATTTTTGTATATCTTTACTCTGAACTTTCAACCACTCTTGAAAACTTTTTTCTCCATTTGAATTTTTAGTATAAACTACAAATTTATTTTTTTTATACGAGTACTTAAGTTCAAAATCTTGTTGTTTGACAGGGAGTCTGTTATTTAGTAATACATCAAAAGTCTCTGTATCCTTTGATGGCAATCTGTAACCCATAATCATTCGTACTGTGGTTGGTGTCGGGTACTTTTTAGCTTCTTTTTTTGGATTTTTGCGCGAGAATATCAGATTTATGATTATAAGTAAAAAAAGTAAAAAAAGAAGAACTCCTGTGATAATAACTATCCTTTTCTTATCTGTAAATATCGTGTTCATCATTTTATAAATCTAAACCTTTGTAAACTTATATCTGGGTAATTTTTACCTCTCCATTTTTCGAACTCATTTTTTGTTTTTTCTCTGTCTTTTTTAAGTTGCACCTCAAAAACATCGTCGACATAGTTAAAGGTTATTGTAAAGTATTGAGTTTTAACTGGACTTTTGTGTCTCAGTTCCACCTCCTCATTTATTGATTTTTGTTCTTTCGGGTCTATGGAAATTTTAGGGTTAGCTCCTGTGAAATCAGTTGGAGCAATTGTTGGTGATGTTTTTGGACTTAGTTGAGTTGAAGTAGACGGTTTGTTGATATCAGTTGGAATAGCCACAGTAGGAATATTTACCCCCCCATTTTTTTTATTATTTTTCCTCCAGGTTAAGCTAATAATAATGTATGTAATAATTGCAAAAATGACAAAAGTGACTGTTAATATTAAATACATATTTTTTTTAGAGTTTAGCATATTTTAATTATGTCATTTTTTAACACCAAATGCTGACATATATTTTGGATACGGATAATATGAGTTTTCGTTAAATGGAATATGATATCTGCCATAATATGCATCGTATGCTAATACATTATTGTTACTGTCTACGTCTGTTATCCAAAAGAAATGTCCTCCTTTAGGATAAGGTTTGTAATATGCTAGGACAAATATTGTCCACCCTGCATCTGTGTAATTTTTGAAATCTTGGATAACCTTATCTACTTTTTCTGGAGGATCAAAATAGAAAATATACCTTGTTGTTTTTAAACCATGTTCTTCAAGTATCACTTTTGCTTGTTCTGTTAACGAACCGTTTGTACAGGTTATTGAATAACCGTGTCTTTTGTACATATCAACAACCTGCTGTGGTCCATATCCAGGATTAACAAGCGATGAGAGTATCATAGAAACAGTAGTTGGTCCACAGCCAGCTCTACACAAAGTACACCCAGAATCATTTAATGGTATGTTTCTATATTTAGGTTCACACTGAGAATAATAAACATATTGACTTGGATCAACTTGTCCCGCTATGGTTGGAAGAGGAGTTGGTGGGGGGATGGTTGCTTGAGCAATTAAGGTTGGTGTAGGAGATGGGGTTAAAGATAACTGTTTGTTAATCTCCTTTTCTGTTTTTTCTACTTCCCCCCCGAGTCCAAAATAAAACATCGCTAGTTTTTTAAATGCATCTATTTGAGGTGACAAATAATCAAGGTAGCTCAAAGGCGTGGGTGTTGGAAGCTTACTTTGTGTATTATATGCCTCCTCCTCCCTTTTTTTTCCAAGAACCTTTTCACTATTTTTTTCTACAGTTTTTGGGGACGTATCAGAGATGGTGACTAAATCTGAGTGATTTTGAAAGAAATCCTGAACATCTTTAGGTTGAGTTTTTATCCATTCCTGATACTTTTTTACCCCGTCTGCATTCTTGGGGTAGAGAATAAACTTATTTAATTTATCGGAGTATATGAGTTCAAAATCTTCAGTTTTTATAGGCAACTTTTTTTGAATAAGAGCCAATATTTTTAGTTCTTGAGTGCTGAGTGTTTTTTCTACAGCTTTAGCTATAAGTTGCAACCTGTGTTGCTTTTGTTGTTCTGTTTCTTGGAAATTATTATCAGACGCTCCTGTTTCTGCAGGCTCAATATTGCTACTGTCATTTTTATTTTTTGAGAGTGTTTGATTAATGTTTCTATCTACATCCTTTTTATTATTAGAATTGCTTATATCGTTTATATTATCTCCTTTTTTTGTTAGACCTAAAAAATTAAAAAGTGATTTAGATCTTTTTACCCCTGAGTTATTAATATTATACGGTGTAATCTGTGGAAGGTTAGATTTATTTTGACGATTTTGTTTTAAGCTGTTAATAATGATACTAATTATTATTATCAAAACAAGCGTTATTGTGGAAGTTACTATGATTATTTTTTTCGACATTTTATATTTGACAAACTATGCAAGTTTATTCATAATGAAAACATGGGATTCTTTTTTAATTCTAATAAAAAAAACGATTCTAAGTCAAACGATAATAACAATCAGCAAGCACAACCATCTCAGTCTGTAAACAAACCCCAGACATCTCAACAGAGCAACACTGTTCAACAACAACCTGTTGTCGCTCCCACTCAGGCAAAACAACAAAATGTAAGTCAGAGTACAGATACATCTCAAGCTAATATTTCTCAGCAACAAATAAAAGAGGTGAATAAGAACGTTAGCACAAGCAGTACAATTAATAATCAGCAACCTTCGAATGGCGCTAAGGCAACCCAGATGGGCGAAAGTAAGAAAGAGCCTGTTGCTGATGTTGCTAATAAAAACAATGATGTAAATAAAAGTAACGGTGATAGTAATGAAAATGTTAAGGGAGATAAAGACAAGCAAATTAACAATGAAAAGGTGGATTTAAAAAAGGAAAATAAGAATATTACAGCTGATAAAATGAGTGATTTGGACTTGATGACTCACCTTACTCAAAGATCGAATCGTGTTTTTTTTAATGCTCAAACAAAGGCCAAAGAGTTGAAAAATCAGTACCTAGACAGCGAACACTTATTGTTTGGTCTTTTGTCTGATAGTGAGATTTATAATTTACTAACAGGCCTTAAGGTTTCTCCTCAATTAGTGTTGGCAGAGTTAAATAAATTGTTTAAGGAAGGAAAATTTACGGGGAATCCTCAACCGTCCCCAAGAGTAAAACGCATAGTGAATAGCGCTTTAGTTACGGCTCGTAAACTTGGGTTTGAGTTTGTGTCCCCAGAGCATTTACTTATGGCTTTGTATGAAGAAGGAGAAGGTTTAGGAGCGAGAGTCCTTACAAAATTTGGCTTAAAGAAAGAGGATTTAAACAAGAAGATAACTGGTAAAAAACAAGGTGTTGAGGAAGATGCTCGGAATAAGTCAGCAACTAGAAGCGCTCTGGCACAGTTTACAATAGATTTAACAGCAAGAGCCGCACAGGGCTTATTAGATCCTGTTGTTGAGAGATCTGATATTATTGAACGAGTTATACATGTGCTTTCACGCAGACGAAAGAATAATCCGGCATTAATAGGAGAAGCGGGAGTTGGAAAAACTGCTATAGTAGAGGGTCTAGCTCAACAGATAGTTAAAGGAAAGGTTCCTGAGCCACTTTTAAATAAGAAGGTACTACAACTTGATTTAATGAGCGTATTAGCAGGCGCTTCTCATAGAGGTGAGTTTGAACAAAGAATGAAGAACTTGATTAATGAGATAAAAGAGGCAGGAGGAGAGATAATACTCTTTATTGATGAGATGCATAATATAGTTGGAGCAGGCGGCAATGAAGGGACTCTAGATGCCTCTAACTTTCTTAAACCTTCTTTAGCTAGAGGTGAAATGCAGATGATAGGAGCAACAACAACAGAGGAGTACAGAAAGTATATAGAAAAAGACCCTGCTTTGGAACGTAGATTTCAACCAATTCTTGTTCCTGAACCAACAATCGATCAAGCTATTGAGATGTTAAGAGCATTAAAAAATAAGTATGAGGCATTTCATAGAGTTAAGATTCCCGATGAGGTAATACAACAGGCTGTTAAATTATCGAAGCGATATATAGGGGATAGATATCTTCCTGACAAGGCCGTTGATCTAATAGACGAAGCTGCATCAGCAGTAAGGCTACCTTTGATATCACTGCCTGAAGAGATAAAATCTTTGGGTACGCAAATTAAGAAATTGCAACAGGAATCACAGGAAGCCAAGCAAAGAAGAGACAGAGTTAAGGCAAGAATACTAAACTCTAAAATAGATGACCTCAATCACGAACTAAACGAAAAAAAAGAAGAATATGAAACTCAAAGAGCAAGAACGACCACAGAGGTAAGCGTTGATGTTGTAAAAGATATCATTTCTAAGTGGACAGGAATTCCTGTCTCTAAGATTAGCGAGTCAGAGACAGAGAAATTAGCCAACTTAGAAAAGATAATGCATAAGAGACTTATTAATCAGAATAAAGCAGTTGTTGCTGTTGCTGAGGCTATACGTAGAGGAAGAGCTGGATTAAAATCTCCACGTAGACCAGTTGGTAGCTTTGTGTTTTTAGGACCAACAGGAGTTGGTAAAACAGAGCTTGCTAAGACGTTAGCAGAGGTGTTGTTTGGAAAAGAGGAATCTATGATTAGATTTGATATGACCGAGTATATGGAGAAGCATGAGGTTGCTAAGTTATTAGGAGCTCCTCCGGGTTATGTTGGATATGAGGAAGGTGGTAAACTAACGGAAGCTGTTAGAAGAAAGCCATATTCTGTTGTTTTATTTGATGAGATTGAAAAAGCACATCCCGATATCTTTAATATATTATTGCAGATATTAGATGATGGGCGATTAACAGATAATAAAGGACACACAATCTCTTTTAAAGAAACTGTGGTTATTTGTACGTCTAACATAGGCACAAAGATAATACAAAAGAGGCTCTCTGAGGCAGCAAATTTAAAAGAAGAGATGAAGGATAAGGAGTATGAAAACGTTAAAAAAGAGGTTATGGCTGAGCTGGGTAAATTTTTTAGGCCAGAATTAATTAACAGATTTGATGGTGTGGTGATCTTTGAACCTCTTAAATTTAAACACATTCAAGAAATAGTTAGATTACAGTTAAAGGGGGTTGCAAAGCTTCTAGAGGCTCAAAATATGGGATTAAAATACTCAGATAGAGCAGTTGAGGAAATTGCTCAACGGGGATTTGACCCGGTATTCGGAGCCAGACCATTAAGAAGAACGATACAAAGACTCATAGAGAATCCAATATCCACTCTAATTATCAGAGGTAAAGTAAAGGAAGGGGATATAATATCTATTGATTTTAAAAATGGTGCTTTTACTTTTGAGGTAGAACGCGTTGTTGAGCTTACAGAAGAGAGTCCAGTTATGGTTCAGTTTAAGTGTAATAAATGTGGAAATGTTTTTGAGACAGAGGTTATAAAGAACTCAACAACGATTTGTTCCAAATGTGCATCTACTGATGTAACAGAGCAACAAAATGAGGAAGTGGAAAAACAAGAAGATAAAGATAAAAACGATAAATTGAGTAAAAATAAAGACGAGAGTGTAAAGGTAGAAGACAAACAGGAGGCAGTAAGTAAAAAACAGAGTGAGCAAGAGAGTATAAAGAGCAAAAATAAGAATGTAGTCAATGAGGATAAAGGTGAAGAAAACAAGAATACATTACAAGCTGATGATGAAACAAATAAGAAGGAAGACGAGAAACCCACACAACCTCAAACTAGTGGAGGTTATGATTTTTCAGCAGTTAACTAATTAAACAAGATGGAGAATTATACCCCCTTAGATTTAAATAAGTTTGAGAAAAAAGGAAGTGGTGTTAGTAAGTTGAACACGGTTCTTTTATTAATAGCGACAATTACAGCGGCTGTTTTATCTGTTCTTTTATTTGTTCTAATACAAAGAAAATTGCAATCTAATAATACTTCTCCTACCTCTACTCCACAAGTTAATGTTTCTGTTACTCCGGCGTCAAACAAAGAAGACGAAAACATAGAACCTTCAGTAACTACTCAGGTAACTCAGTCACCGACTAAAGTTGCTACTCCTACCAGTGCGTTATCTCCTACCATTATTGAGAAAAACGCGACGGTTTCACCCACAATTATTAATAATAGTGAAAACGTAGCGACTGAAACACCAGTTGTTGAAAAGTAAAGTGATATTGTATCAATCAGTCCTAACCTTAATTCTTATAATTATTATCTTTTTCGTAACGCGTCGTTTAACTCAAGAACTGTACAATATTTTATACTTTATATTCAAAAATAGAAAAATTGCCTTTACACTTTTGGCAGTAATCTTTTTACCTGGAACTGGATTACATGAGGTCTCTCATTTTTTGATGGCAACAATACTGATGTTAAAGGTTGTTGATTTTACTTTACTTCCTGAGGAAAAAGAAGATAGAATAAAGTTAGGGAGCGTTGTTTATCAAAAAAAAGATTTATTAAGGGCAATAATAGTTGGAATTGCTCCCATATTTGGTGGGCTTACCTTTTTTTTCGGGTTAGCATACTTCAATCTTTTCCCATCTTCAAATATGATTATTAATTTATTGTTGATTTATTTAATATTTGTTGTTTCATCCACAATGTTTTCCTCAAAACAAGATTTAAAAGACTTAATCTATATAATTCCATTTCTAATACTTTTTGCTGGAATATTCTACGTTTTTGACTTAGGCCACCTGTTTAAATTTACAGATGAGTTTATTCACTCCGTCACAAATATGATCTATAAAGTTAATATTTATCTTTTATTGTCGCTTTTCATTAATGTATTTTTATTTTCTGTGTTAAAATTAGAGAGTAAATTGTTACTTAAAAGATGATAAGTATCTTATTAGCTCAAAGGCTTCAGATAGGGAATGAGCCCATAGAAGGTCCACTCCAAGGGATTGATACAATAGGAGATTTAGTTTCTAAGTTGATGGAGTTTGCAACCCCTTTTGCATTAATAATTCTATTTTTTGTTTTTGTGTGGGGAGGATATGATTTATTGTTATCTCAAGGTAGACCTGAAAAAATAAAATCAGCAAAGGCTAAGTTTACAACAGGAATTATAGGATTTGCCTTGATAGTTTCAGCATATATCATAGCGTTTTTATTTAAGTATATATTTAATTTAGGTAATGGAGCTATATAGAACCAGGATTAGCTCTTGTTTTTAAACAAAGGTGTACTATAATTATTAATCACATGGAATATTTAACAGGATTGAAATTTATTAAAAATTAAGATAGCTTTTTAAACGACTCTTTTGAGTCGTTTTTTTTTGGTAATTATAAAACAATAATGATTAAGTATAAGGAACGACCAATAGTTATTTCGGTAGGGGGTTCACTGTTAATCAACCAAGATGGTATTAACTATCGTTTTTTACGTAAACTCAACCATTTCATCCGTAAACAAGTAAAACAAGGGAGAAGATTCTTTTTGGTTGCTGGTGGAGGTAAAACTGCTAGACATTATAGAGATGCAGGTAAAGCTGTGATTGGTGGTATGTCTGATGAAGATTTAGATTGGTTGGGCATACATGCAACTCGTTTAAATGCACACTTATTACGTACAATATTTCAGGATATATCCCATCCTAGAATTATAGAAAATTATGATAGAAAACTTCATAATTGGAAGGAACCGATTGTTATAGGAGCAGGTTGGAAACCGGGGTGGTCTACAGATTATGACGCTGTTATTTTAGCTAGAGATTATGGAGCAGATTTAATTATCAACTTATCTAACATTGACTGGGTTTATGATAAAGATCCTAATAAGTATGATGATGCTAAGATAATCAAAAAGTTAACATGGGAAGAAATGGAAAAACTTGTAGGAAAAAAATGGAAACCTGGAATTAATGCCCCCTTTGATCCAGTAGCAGCGCAATTGGCTAAGGATTTAGAGCTCACAGTAATAGTTGCTAATGGAAATAACTTTAGTAATTTAAACAAGATACTTGAGGGAGATAGTTTTAAAGGAACGGTTATAATGCCATTTAAAATGGATGCGAGCTTTTACGATAGAGAATATTATACAGGGGATAAAGGAGGACTGAAGTTTAAGTACTTACAGAAGAGTTTCTTGGGAAATGTTATTCAAAAAGCCACAAACTTATATAGAGCTTTTATGATCAAGATATATTTGAGACCTAAAACCTGTCTTGATGTTGGATGTGGAACGGGCGAGTTAGTTAAGTATTTGAGGAAGTTGGGGATAGACGCTATGGGTGTAGAGATATCGTCTTATGCTTTTGAGTTTGCTGACAAGGAGGTTAAACCATTTTTAAAGCACGGAGATATACTTAAATTACCATTTAAAGATGATAGTTTTGACTTGGTGTTAACGTACGATGTATTACAGCACATCGACAGATCAAAGATAAAGAAAGCGATAAAGGAAACAGTTAGAGTGAGTAAAAAATACATTCTTCATAAAATATATACAAGAGAAAATGTGTGGTTTCAGGTATTTCATAATAAAGATCACTCTGATATCTCAGTTTTTTCACGTGCCTCGTGGAGAAGGATGTTTTCTTCACTTAAGAATGTTGTTGTTATGAAAAAAGGCATCTTAAGATTGCCATCATTTTTTGAGACAATCTTCCTTTTGAGGAAAAAAGAAAAAGAGGTATGAGTTTACAAAAAATCTTTTTAAAAAACTTTCGTAATTTAAAACATAATTTATTTAGCATTAATC
>JALWZV010000090.1 GCA_027002315.1 Candidatus Roizmanbacteria bacterium
AGAGCAAAGCACGGTTCAGGGTTATCCAGTAATCGTACTTGTTTGTAGTACTGGATAAAATTCAAAATCTTTTAATTCTTTTATTCTTAACTTACTTTAATTTTTAATTTTGAATTGCAACTTTGCATTTTTAACTTTTAATTTTTAATTTTATAGATATAAATATAGTTAAATACTAAATACAAGATACAAAATACTAGATACAATTGTATTTGATTAGGAATTAGAAATTCTGCTTTCGATCATTAAGGTTTGACTAGTCGTTATTAAATTGTTACCATTTATACTAATGGAGGCGCATAAGATAGAGATATCTGCAAAAACAATAATCTTCACAGTGTTCTTTATTATTCTGTTGGATATTTTGTGGATTATAAAGGACATAATCTTCTCTCTTTTTATAGCCTTTATTATAATGAGTGCTTTGAGACCTTTCGTGAGTATTTTGCGCAAAATAAAGATTCCTAAATATATAGCCTCGTTCATAGTGTTTATCGGATTTTTGTCTTTGTTTGTGATGTTGCTTGTGTACGCCTTTCCTCCCCTATTCATGCAGTTTGCCCTCTTTTTAAGAGGAACAACTCTATCCTTGGAGAGCTTGGGTGCAATTGATAAGTACTTTGATATCGGATCACTTGGAAACTATATTCCAACCTTAACAACTAATGTGTTTGGTGTTGTTGGGTCATTGTTCTCTAACACAATATTTGTTATCTCAACACTTTTCTTTAGTTTTTATTTCCTAGCTGATGACAAATTTGTTGAGAATGTATTGATAAGATTCTTCGCGGAAAAAGATGTGAGAGCTGTCAGCAATATGCTTAATAAGGTTCAAAAAAGAATGGCTTCTTGGTTTTGGGGAGAGATAACCTTGATGACAGTTATAGGTGTAATGACATATATAGGCTTGAGTCTTTTAGGAGTTCCTTTTGCTGTTCCTCTTGCGATTATCGCTGGTCTTTTGGAGGCGGTGCCCAATCTCGGTCCAACCTTATCTGTGATTCCATCATTTTTAATAGCTCTGCCCACCTCTTACTTTTTAGCTTTGTCCGTTTTGGCTCTTTACTTTATTATTCAGCAACTCGAAAACAACCTAATCGTTCCTCTAATTATGAAAGGAGTTGTCGGATTAAATCCAATAATTACTCTACTCGCTCTCTTGATTGGTGGTAAGTTGGGTGGTGTTTTGGGTGTGATTTTGGCTATTCCTACAACCTTATTCTTAGATACACTTATAACCGCTGTGGTTAATGTTAAACGCAAAGATCGTGTTTAATGCGGAAAAACTGCGGTGAATATGCGGGAAATATTTCTTGTTAATTTTAAAAATCTTTTTTATCATATTAACTAATGAAAGTTGCTATTTTAGGAGGAGGGTTAACGTCCTTAACCATTGCTTATAATCTTTCACGTAAAGGTTATGGTGTAAGCGTGTTTGAGAAGAGAGAAGAGCTTGGTGGAATGGCCTCAGGATTTAAGATAGAAAATTGGGACTGGTTTTTAGATAAAACATATCATCATGTTTTTGCCTCGGACGCGGAGATATTAAACCTTGCGAGAGAGGTGGGTTTTAACGACTTTGTGCTTAAAGATCCTAGCACCGCCTCTATTTTTTTTAACAACGGCTTTAAAACCTACCCTATGGACACTCCAATAAACCTATTGAGATTAAGAGAGATTCCATTTTTAGATAGACTAAGAACGGGTTTTGTTTTGTTATTACTCAAGCTTTCTCCCTTTTTATCATATTATGAGACTCACACAGCAACCAATCTCTTAAAGACAAGTATGGGAGAAAAATCTTGGGATAAACTATGGAAAGAACTTTTTCGGAAAAAGTTCGGTAAATATGCGGGAAAAATACTGGCCTCTTTTTTTTGGGCAAGGATTAAGAAGAGAACAAAGAAATTGGCCTACCCTCAAGGAGGATTTCAGGCGTTTGTAAATCATCTTGAGACTGTGCTAAAAAGACAAGGTGTTTTGATTTTCAAGGACACAGAGATTAACCTTGTGGAAAACAAGCAAAACGCTTTTTCTGTCCTTGATAGAGAAGGGAGAGAGCTCGGTGAGTTTGATCTGGTTGTGTCCACGCTTCCTTCTCCTGTGTCAGCACAGGTTTTAAGCAATGTTCTGTCTACCGATGAGATTAGAAATCTGTCTAAACTTAAATATCTTAATGCTGTTCAGATGATAGTTGAGTCAAAAGAAAGATTGTTTAGAGGTATATATTGGGCTAATATCTCAACACCAAGACTAAACTCGATGGGTATTATCGAACACACAAACATGATTAACGAGGCACATTATGGTAACAATAAGGTTGTTTACTTAGCTAACTACGTGAGTGCTGATGATAAGTTATGGAAGATGAACAGGGAGGAGATAAAAAGATTTTACCTTCATGATCTAGAGAGCTTAAAACCAGGATACACAAGGTTTATAAAGCGAACATTTATTGTAAAGATACCTTTTGCCCAACCTGTGTTTGATAGGGAGTTTTTAAAGAACAAGCCACGGATTAAGACATCGCGCAAGAATCTTTTTTTAGCAAACCTAGATATGACATATCCTTATGATAGAGGAACAAACTACGCGGTAAAGTTAGGAAATGACACGACAAATCAAATCCTAAATTCTAAACACTAATCCACCAGCCGGCAGATAAACAATTTCTAAACATCCAAACAGACTTTTGATTGAGGGATAAAAGAATAACCCATATGCTTTCTTATCACACTTCCATTCTTACCTTCTACTAAGGCATTATCATTTTCCCTTACTTGAAACCACGGTTTTTTAAACCGTGGAGGAAGTTTAGTAACTGTGGCATAATTTCAAGGTATGGGATTCAAGTATTGGAGTGGAGGACATAGTAAATACAGATTAATGTAC